>JAAZLF010000413.1 GCA_012799425.1 Actinomycetales bacterium
GCCGGTCGCGCCGCCATGGCCGGCGCGGCGAGCTTCTTCTCGGCGGGCGCTCCGATCCCCGCACATCTCCTGCGCGACCTGCGCTCCCTGATGCCGAATGCTCGTGCGCTGACCCCGTACGGCATGACCGAGTGCCTGGCCGTGACCGCGATCGACCTCGAGGGCATCGACGCGGCGGGGGAGGGCTCCGGCGTGTGCGTCGGCCGCCCGGTGCCACGCGTCGAGATCGCGATCGCCGAGATGGACGCGCTGGGACGCACCACCGGGACGGTCATCGACACCCCTGGTGTGAGCGGCGAGATCCTGGTGCGCGGACCGCACGTGCGCGACCGGTACCTCATGCTCTGGCGCACCACCCGCACCGCGATGCGCTTCGAAGGCTGGCACGCCACGGGTGACGTCGGCCACCTCGACGAGGAGGGCAGGCTCTGGGTCGAGGGCCGTGCGGACCATGTGCTCGCCACCGCCGAGGCCCTGCTGACGCCGGTGCAGGTCGAGGAGGCCGCCGAGTCGGTGCCGACGGTGCGTCGCGCCGGCGCGGCCGTCGTCGGCCCCCGCGGCACCCAGCAGGTGGTGGTGATCCTCGAGACCGAGTCCGGCTACCGGCCCGGGAAGGCGGGCCGCCCGCGCCCTGCTGAGCCTCCGCTGCAGGAGGCCGTGCGCCGCGCCGTGCGCGAGCGCTGCGGCGCCGAGGTGGTCGCGGTGTTCACCACGCGCGCACTGCCCACGGACATCCGCCACAACTCGAAGATCGACCGTGCGGCGCTGTCGCGCTGGTCCGAACAGACCCTGCGCGGGCAGAAGGCGGACTCGCTGTGAGCGCACCCACCATCGTGGTCACCGGCGCGTCCGGAATGCTCGGCGGCGCCGTCGCCACGGTCCTGCGCGACCGCGGCGCGACCGTGCGAGCATTCCAGCGCCGGCCCGCCGGACTCGACGGCATCGAGGACGTGCGCGGCTCGCTCACCGAGGCCGAGGACGTGCGCCGCGCGGTCAAGGGCGCCGATGCGGTGGTCCACCTGGCCGCGAAGGTCTCCATCTCCGGGCCCGAGAGCGAGTACCGCGCGATCAACATCGAGGGCACCCGCAACGTCCTGGACGCCCTGCGCGCGAACGGCGGCGGCGCGCTGGTGAACATCTCCTCGCCGTCCGTCGCACACCTGGGACGGGCGATCGTGGGCCTCGACGCCACGCCCGCCGACCCCTCGCAGGCCCGCGGGCCCTACGCCCGCACCAAGGCGGCCGCCGAGCTGCTGGCGATGGAGGCCGACGGCACGGACGGACTGCTGGTCACCTCCGTGCGCCCGCACGTGGTGTGGGGCCCCGGGGACACCCAGCTGGTGGGACGCATCGTGGACCGCGCACGGCGCGGCCGCCTGCCGCTGCTGGACGACGGCATGGCCCTGATCGACACCACCTACGTCACCAACGCCGCCGACGCGATCGTGGCCGCGTACGACCGCATCGAGGCCGTGCACGGCGAGAGCTTCGTGATCTCCAACGGAGAGCCTCGCACTGTGCGTGACGTGTTCGCCGGGTGGTGCGACGCCGCGGGCGTCCCGCAGCCCCGGATCCACCTGCCCGGCGGCGTGGCGCGCTTCGCCGGCCGTGTGATCGAGCGCCTCTGGGACAAGCGCCCCGGCCACGACGAGCCGCCGATGACCGAGTTCCTCGCCGAGCAGATGTCCACCGCACACTGGTTCGACCAGCGCCGCACCCGCGAGCGCCTGCAGTGGACCCCGCGCGTGAGCCTCGACGAGGGCAATGAGCACCTCGCCGCCTGGTTCCGCGAGCACCCTGTCGTCTGAGAGCCGTGCGCATCGCATGGAGGAGTACCGTCACCCCATGAGCGAGAGCAGCCCCACCGAGCCCACGCACGACGATGCGGCGCTGCTGGCCGAGATCGATGCCGAGCTGGCCGCCGAACGATCGACGAGGAGCCGGGCCGGTCTGCGCGTGACCGGCCTGGTGCTGCTGATCGGTGCGCTGGTCGGGTGGATCGCCTCCCTCGAGCTGCAGCTCGGCAAGGAGATCCTGCTCGAGAACCCCGACGCCACCCTCTCGTGCGACGTGAACCCGCTGATCTCCTGCGGCAACGTGATGATGACCTGGCAATCCTCCGCGCTGGGGATCCCGAACATGGCCCTCGGGCTGGGCGGCTTCGCGATCATGGGGGTGATCGGCGCGCTGATGGCCTCCGGCACGGCGCTGCCTCCCTGGTTCCGCTGGGCACGGCTGGGCGGGGCCACCTTCGCGCTCGGCTACGTGCATTTCCTGGCGATCTCGGCGATCTTCGTGATCAAGGCGCTGTGCCCGTGGTGCATGGTGATCTGGACGGTCACCGCCCCGATGTTCTTCGCCTCCCTCGCCCACGCCGTCGAGAGCGGCGACCTGCGAGTGCCCGCCCCGCTGGTGAACCTGCTGCGCCGCTGGGTGGTGCTGACGCTGCTGTGGTACCTGCTGGTGATCGTGGTGATCGCCGCGGCGTTCTGGCGCCAGTGGCTGGTCATGTTCGGTCTCGCCTGAGCGGGCCTGCCTGAGCGGCCGCTCATGTTCGGGCGGGCTGCGACGCGCGACGCAGCCCGGTGCAGATCGTGGACGGATCTGCACCGGGCTTGACGTCAGTGCGACGGAGCAGTTCCTGGCCAGGCGAGCCAGGTCGATCGTCGAGGTCCTGCGGGCACGAACGGCCACGGCCGGAACGCTCCGTGAGCGCACCGGCCGCAGCAGCATTCTCTCGCGTGCCGTTGAGGTCAGAGCATCCCGAGCCAGCGGGGGATCGCCAGCGAGATCTCGGGGATGAAGACCACCACGAACAGACCCACGATGATCGCCGCCAGGAACGGGAGCAGCCGGGCGATGACCGGCTCGATCTTCAAACCCGCGATGCGCGCACCCACGAAGAGCACATTGCCCACCGGCGGGGTGATCACCCCGACGCTGAACGCGTAGACGACCATCGTGCCGAAATGGATCGGATGGATGCCGAAGTCGCTCACCAGCGGAGCGAAGATCGGCACGAAGATCAGGATCGCGGGGGTGGGATCCATGAACGTGCCCACCGCCAGCAGGATCACCATGATGATGATCAGGATCAGGGTGGGGTTCTCCGTGATGCCGAGGATCAGGTCACCGATCAGATCGGGGACCCGGGCGAAGGCCATCACGAAGGACAGAGCGGAGGACACTCCCACCAGCAGCATGACGATGGACGTGGTGCGCCCGGCGTCGACGAGGATCGCCGGCAGCGCCTTGAGGTTCAGCGTGCGATAGATGAACCCGAGGACGAGGCAGTACACCACGGCCACGGCGGCCGACTCGGTGGCGGTGAAGAAGCCGCTGAGGATGCCGCCGATCACGACCACGATCATCAGCAGCGAGGGAACGGCCCTCCAGAGGGTCTTGGCGGCGATCGCCGCGGTGACTGTGACGCCCCCTTCGGCCGCTGCGACGGTCCGATGGCGCTTGTGGCTCAGTGCGACCACCAGCATCACGGCCAGGGTCCAGATGACTCCTGGGCCGATGCCCGCCATGAACAGAGCCGCGATCGAGGTGGTGGAGACCAGCGAATACACGATGAAGGTGTTCGAGGGCGGGATCAGCATGCCGGAGGGCGCGGAGGCGACGTTCACGGCAGCGGCCCACGGCTTCGAATATCCTTCCCGCTCGAGGCGCGGCCCCATGACCGAGCCGACGGCCGCCGCGGAGGCGACCGCCGCGCCGGAGACGGCTCCGAACATCGAGTTCGCGAGCACATTGCTGTGCGCCATGCCCCCGGGGAGCTTGCCGACGACGACGCGAGCGGCGTCGACCAGACGCTCCGCGATGCCGCCGCGGTTCATGAGGCCGCCGGCCAGGATGAAGAAGGGTATCGCCAGCAGGGTGAAGCTGTTCATCCCGGTGAACACTTCGGTGGCCGAGTTCATCGAGGTGGTGACCGGGTCGTTCCCGAGCAGCACGAAGATGGCGGCGAACGAGGTGACACCGATGACCACGGCGATGGGCACGCCCAGAGCGATGCCGATGATGATGCCGATCAGCAGGATGAGACCCGCGACGGTGGTGACGTCCATGGTCACTTCTCCTTCGGATCGGTGGCAGGTGCGGAGGGACCGCCGGCGTCGTCGCCGGTCGGGGTCTGCTCTGTGAGCAGCCCGTCGGCGGTGCCCTCCTGCAGCCCGGGCGGAACGGGGACATCAGGGGCGACGTGGGCGTTCTCCACCGTCAGCGGGCCCTCGCCGCGCAGATCCTCGACGAGCTGGACCAGCGCGATGACGGCGATGAGCACGCCGGTGACGGGCAGGATCAGATAAGCCATGCCGATGGTGCCGGGCAGGGCCGTCATCGAATGCGCCCAGGTGTTCTGAGCGGCGCCGAGACCGCCGATCACCAGGATGACCACGGCGAAGAACAGGATCACGAGCTGGATGAGAGCGGCGATCACCTTCCGCACCGGCAGCGGGAGGCGCTCCACGACGAAGGTGACGGCGATGTGCCCGCGCTCGGCGAACACGAGGGTCGCGCCGACCAGGGCGGTCCACACGAAGGTGTACTTCGCGAGCTCCTCGGTCCAGGCTGCGGGGTTCTTGGTGACCTCGCGGGCGAACACCTGCCAGACGACGGAGAGCACCATGATGCTGAACAGGATCGCGGTCGCCCCCGCGAGGAATGTGACCGTGCCGGATTTGACGGCTTTCATTGCGGTTCCCTTCTGCACGACGGCGGGCCCTGACTGGTGTGCCGGGCCCGCCGCGTGGGTGGATGGGTCAGGACTGGGCGCCGCGCACGGCGTCCCAGAGCGTGGTCTGCGCCTCGGTGGTCAGGAACTCCTCGGGAAGGGCTGAGAGCGCCTCCTTGAACGCTTCGGCGTCGACCTCGTTCACCTCGGCGCCACCGGCCTCGGCATCCTCGATGGCCTGCGCGGTCTGCTCCTCCCACAGCCCCGTGTGCTCCTCGACGCAGGCGGCCCAGCCTTCGTCGAACGCCGCCCGGTCCTCGTCGGACATGGAGTTGAGCACGTCGGTGTTGATGATCAGATAGTCGGTCCCCACGAGATGGCGGGTGAGCGAGAGGTACGGGGCGACCTCGAAGTGGGTCTGGGTCGCGTAGGAGATCTCGTTGTTCTCGGCGGCGTCGATGACACCGGAGTTCAGGCCCGTGTAGACCTCACCGTAGGCGAGCGGAGTGCCCGTGGCACCGAGAGCGGCGGCCATGGCCAGGTGGAGATCCGATTCCTGGACGCGCAGCTTCTGCCCTGCCAGGTCATCGGGAGTCGTGATCGCGCCCTTGGTGCTGTAGACGCTGCGCTCGCCCTGGGTGAAGCCTCCCAGCACCGTGATGTTCTGGGACTCCTCGAGGGAGGCGAACAGCTCTCCGACGATCTCCTGATCACCGAGGATCTCCATCTGCTTGGTGATGTCGTCGAAGCCGCCGGGCATGTTCAGCACGAGGAAGTCGGGGTTGAGGTTCTCCAGCTGGGTGCCGGAGACGATGGACATCTCGACCGAGCCGTTGGAGGTCATCTGCAGGGTCTCCTGCTGCGCCCCGAGGGTCTCGTTCGGGTAGACGTCGATGCCCCAGCTCCCACCGGTCGCCTCGTCGAGCGCTGCACCGAAGTTCTCGAGGGCGATGAAGGACGGGTGGTCCTCGGTCTGGTTCAGCGCGAGGCGCATCTGCGTGCCGGAGGCACCGCTGCCGGACGAGGAATCTCCGCTGCCGCCGCCGCAGGCGGCAAGAGCGGCCGTGATCCCGGCGATCCCGGTGGCACCGAGCAGAGCACGTCGATTGAGGGGACGAATGAACATGAAGAACAACCTCTCGTCGTTGAGTCGGGCGATGCGCCGGGGCTCGTCTGCTCGAGCGCACCGTTCCGTCCTGAAGTGGTCCCGATGGTGCGTGAGAAAAGAAGGGATGAAACGCGATTGCAACAGGTTGCCGCTCCGTGATGGCGCCGTGACCTTTGGTTTCGCTATGGCGGGCAGCGCTTTCCGGCCGTGTCCGGCCGTTGCTCTGGTCCTCCACACAGCCCCTGTTTCCCCAGCTCCCGGCCCGCGCCTGCTGACCATGCCTGCGCCGGCCTAGGTTCGCCGGCATGGGAGCACACGCCGGATCCGACAGGTCGCGACACCGCCGCGCGGGCAGACACCGCCGCACCGGTCAGCCGTTGCTCGAGCGCCGCGAACACACCGCGGACAAGCCGCCCCGGCGCCTCTCGCTGCCCGCGCCCTCACCCTCCGCCCTGGTGGGCATCGCCGTGCTGGTGCTGATCGGCGGTGGGGCGATCCACCTCTCCGGCTCCGGCACGGCCGTGCCTCTCGAGACGGACCCTGCGGCGGAGACCCAGCTGGAGCCGGGCGATGAGGAGGAGGACGAGGAGGAGCCCGTGGCGTCGACGGCGGCAGAACGCTCCGCCCCGGAGACACCGGGGCCGGAGGAGCGTCCGGCGCCGGAGGAGCTCATCGTGCACGTCTCCGGTGCGGTGGAAGCTCCAGGCGTGGCGCAGCTGCCGCCCGGCTCTCGGGTCCACGATGCGCTCGAAGCCGTCGGCGGTGCGAGCGACGATGCCGATCTGTCGGCGGTGAACCTCGCCCGCCCCGTGGAGGACGGGGAGCAGATCCACGTCCCGGAGCCGGGCGAGGAGCCGCCCGTGACCGGCGCTGGGGGCCCGGGGGCTGCGGAGCCTCCCGCCTCCACGACCGGCGCCGCGATAGACCTGAACACCGCCGGGGCCAGCGAGCTCGAGGAGCTGCCCGGGGTGGGCCCCTCGATCGCGCAGCGCATCATCGACCATCGCGAGAAGAACGGCCCGTTCACCGCGGTGGACGGCCTGCTCGAGGTGTCCGGGATCGGCCCCGCCACCCTCGAGAAGATCCGCGACCGGGCCACGGTATGACCCGAGCCGACCTGCGCCTGCTGCCCGGCGCCACCTGCGTGTGGGCGCTCGCAGTGCTCGGGGTGACGGCAGGCACCGCCGCCGCGGTGGCCGCCGCTGCCGTGCTGGTCGCGCTCGCCCTGACCGCGATCACCCTCGGCGGCGGCTCCCGCGCCGCCCAGAGCCTGTACGCCCACCTGGGGATCGTCGTGCTGGCCGGCATCCTCCTCTTCCCCGCGCTCGAGCGCCACGGGGCCACCGGCGCTCTGCTCGAGGAGGCCGCCGCCGACGGACTGATCGTGGAGCTCACCCTGGTCGCCGCAGCGGACCCCGCCGCGCCGAGCGGCGGACCGGAATGGGCCCGGGCCGGGCTGCAGACGCGTGCCCGCACCGTCCAGGGACCGGCATGGCTCGGCCGCGAGGAGGCCACGCTTCCCGGCTCGCTCCCGGTGCTGCTGCGAGCCACCGGCGAGGCGGAGGAGGGGCTCGCCCGGGTCCGGGCGGGGGACAGCGCCGAGGTGCGCGGCACGGTCGCCGTGAGCGGGTCGCTCATGATCCTGCGCGCCACCGAGGTGCGGCCGGTGGTCGCCCCCGGGATCGCCGGAAAGGCGCAGACAGCGCGGCACACGCTGCGACAGATCGCCCGGGACGCCACCTCGCACCTGCCCGCCGATGAGGCGGCGCTGGTGCGTGGGATGACCACCGGCGACACCCGGGGCATGAGCGAGCGGACGGAGGAGATCATGCGCCGCGCCGGGATCTCGCACCTCGTCGCCGTCTCCGGTGCGAACATCGCCTTCGTCCTCGCCGCGGTGCTGATCCCGCTGCTGCTGGCCGGGGTGCGGCGACGCCCGCGCCTCCTGGCCGCCGGGATGATGGTGGCCGGCTACGTCTGGTTGGTGGGGGACGAGCCGAGCGTCCAGCGTGCCGCGACCATGGCTGTGCCGCTGCTGGCGGCCCGCTACGCCGGGGTGCGCGCCTCGCCGGTCGCCGCCCTCGCCCTCACCGTGGCGCTGTGGTCGGTGCTCGACCCCGTCACCGCCGCCTCCGTCGGATTCCTGCTGTCCGCCCTCGCCACCGCAGCGATCCTGCTGGCCGCCCCGCCCCTGGCCACCGCTCTGGTCGAGCTCTCCGGGGAACGGATCGGCCGCACCGCCGCGCTCGTCCTCGCCGTGCCGCTGGTGGCGCAGCTCGCCTGCACTCCGCTGCTCATCCTGCTCACGCCTGAGATCTCGCTCTGGGCGGTGGGGGTGAACATGCTCGTCGGTCCGCTGGTGGGCCCTTCCACGGTGATCGGTCTGATCGCATTGGTGCTCGGTGCATGGTGGTTCCCGGCCGCACAGGCGCTCTACACGGTCGCCAGCGGGGGTGCGCACCTGGTGCTGCTGATCGCCCGCACCGCCGACGCCCTGCCCGGCTCTCGCATCCCCGTGCCCGAGGGAGCGACCGGGGCGCTGCTGGCGATCGCCGTGCTGCTGGCCGCGGCCATCGCTGTCGCGGCGCGCCGGGTGCCGCTGGTGCGCTGGGTGGTGACCGCGCTGCTCGTGCTCGCACTGGCCCCCGGCATCGGACGGATGCTGCCGGTGAGCACCGGGCCCCAGTGGTTCCTGGCGCTGTGCGCCATCGGGCAGGGGGACGCGCTCCTGATGCGGCCCCAAACGTCCACCCGGGACGGCCCCACCGTCCTGCTCGACACCGGGCCGGACCCCGCCGCCCTGCGCCAGTGCCTGGACCGGCTGCAGGTGACCCGGATCGACCTGCTCGTGCTCAGCCACCCCCATCAGGACCACACCGGCGGGACAGAGGCGCTCCGCGGCGCCAGGGCACCCGTGCAGCAGTGGGTGTGCCCGCTGCCTGAGGCCTCTGGGGATGCCGTGCCCGGCGCGCCGCTGACCGTCGCCACCACCGGGGAGACCTGGCAGCGCGAGGGGATGTCGCTGCGCGTGCTCTGGCCCGGCTCGGAGGAGGACGCGCTGCGTGCGAGCGCCGCCCAGGGCGGATCGAGCGAGGGGGACGCCGCCAACGACTGCTCGCTCGCGCTCGAGGTCGTCTGGGCCGATGGCACGCGCCTGCTCACCCTCGGGGACCTCGAGCCCGCCGCACAGGCCGAGCTCGCCGCGCTCGGCCCGGGGCAGGCAGACATCGTGAAGGTCGCCCATCACGGCTCCCGCTTCCAGCACGCTCCGCTCTACCAGCAGCTCGACGCCGACCTCGCGCTCGTCCCCGTCGGCCGGGACAACAGCTTCGGGCACCCCACCGAGGAGCTGCTGGGCCTGCTGCGGCAGACCGGGGCTCACGTGGTGCGCACCGACGTCCACGGCACGGTCGTGATCCCCGCCGACGGAGAGGCGGCGCCGCGGAGCGTCGGCCCGGCCCGCTAGGATCGACCAGTCCGCCCCAGCAGTGAGGAGCCCCTGTGAGCGATGTCGAGTGGCACAGCGTCGCCCTAGCGCCGATCGTGCTGATCCACGGTACGGAGACCTTGATCGCCGACCGCGCCGTGCAGCGGCTGCGGGCCCTGGCCCGCGAGGCCGATCCCTCCGTCGCGGTGCACGATCTCTCCGGCGACGCCCTCGGCCCCGGCGCCCTCACGCAGGTGGCCAGCCCCTCGCTGTTCGGCGAGCCCCGCTTCGTGCTGGTTCCCGAGCTGCAGGCCGCCCCGGACACCCTCGTGCTCGAGCTGCTCGAGTATCTCAAGACCCCCGAGCCCGAGGTCGCGCTGGTGCTCGTCCACCGTGGCGGAAACCGCGGCAAGAAGCTGCTGGATGCTCTGAAGAGGGCAGGAGTGCCGCGGGTCGACGCCAGCCCGGTCAAGCGCGTCGGGGACAAACAGGCGTTCGTCGCCGCCGAGTTCGCGCGCGCACAGCGCCGCATCCAGCCCGAGGCCCTGGTCGCTCTCGTCGACGCCTTCGGCACCGACCTGGCGGAGCTCGCCGCGATCAGCCACCAGCTGATCGAGGATTCCACCGCAGAGCCCGGGGAGGGAGCCGCCCAGGTCTCGGTCGATGACGTCCACGCCCTCACCGCGGGGCGCGTCGAATCCACCGCCTTCGCCGTCGCGGATGCCGCGATCGCTGGTCGCGAGCAGGAGGCGCTCCAGCTGCTCCAGCAGGCGCAGCTCGCCGGTGCCGACCCGGTGCCGATCGTCGCGGCGATCGCTTCCAAGATGCGCTCGCTGGCGAAGGTGACAGCGCCGGGAGCCAGCCCCCGCAGCCTCGGGATGCCGGACTGGATGCTGCGCAACCTTTCGCGCGAGGCTCGGCACTGGAACGACCGCTCGCTGGCGCGCGCCCTCGAGACCGTGGCCCGTGCCGACCATGAGGTCAAGGGCGCCGGTCGGGACCCCCAATGGTCCGTGCAGCGGATGGTGATGGGGATCTGCCGCGCCCGCCGGGCACGCTGACTCCCGCTCCCGTACGCCTCCGGCACGGCAGCCGTCCCACGGCGGACCGGATCCGTTCGGCCTCCTGCGCAGACGACGAGGCCCCGCACACCGTCATGGTGTGCGGGGCCTCGTGGAGTCGAGCGGTGAGGCTCAGGCGCCGATGTCGGCGACCAGCTTCGCGAGACCGGACTTGCGGTTCGCGGCCTGGTTCTGGTGGATGACGCCCTTCGACACGGCCTTGTCGAGCTTGCGCGAGGCGCTCTTCAGCGCCTCGCCTGCGACCTCGGCGTCGCCGGTGGAGACGGCGGCCTTCACCTTGCGGGTGTAGGTCTTGAGCTCGGACTTGACGGCACGGTTGCGCAGGCGCGCCTTCTCGTTCGTCTTGTTCCGCTTGATCTGGGACTTGATGTTTGCCACGAAGACTCTTCTCTTGTGCTGCTGCGGTGGATCTCCCGCGCCGGCTGAGGAACGGACCCGACGGGGACGGCGGTGGGGACTCGCCTGGAGACGTCGGTACCGGGTCGCTGCCGCGGGTACTCGCCCGGGTCGCACGAATCGCTGCCCCTGACACGGCGGGACGACGTCATGCGCACACCGAACGGTATGTCACACATACGGAGCAGGACATTACCAGAGCGAGGAGCGCCGCCGTGAGGCGGTGTGCGGCGTGTCTCCCGAGGAACCCGCCATCCGGCCAGGTCACGACCAGCCGTGCACCTCCCTCACCGCCGCGGCGACCCGATCGTAGCGGGCACGATCCAGCCGCCCGCCCTCGCGGCGCACCGCGTCCGGCGCCAGGCGCAGCAGCCGGTCCGCCCGCACCTCGGAGGGCC
>JAAZLF010000414.1 GCA_012799425.1 Actinomycetales bacterium
CCTGGCCTTCATCGACCTGATGGCGCTGCTCACCGAAGGGCGCGGAGGCGAGTTCACGCCGGATCCGCGACCGGGGGAGCCCGGGCGCCTGAGCTACGCCCCCTCGGGCCGCGAGCCCCGGCTCTGGGTGGGATCGCGCCGAGGCGTGCCCTACCACTCGAAGGTGCGCGACGAGGGCGAGCCCGCCGGGCCCGGCGACCTCGTGCACGTCACCCCCGAAGCCCTGCGGGCCCGGGAGGACACCGACGGGCTCCTCGACTTCCGCGCCGACGTGGTGCCGCTGATCGCCGCGGAGATCCACCGCTGGGTGCCCGATGCACCCCTCGCCGCCCCGGGCGAGGAACCCCTGGACTGGCTGGACCACCCGCTGTCCTGGCTGGAGGGTGACGCCCATCTGCAGGTCACCCGCGACGCCGTGGTGCGCCACATCGAGCACGATCTGCGCTCCCGCACCCACGGGGACGTCAGCTCCGCCCGGGCCCTGTTCCAGGTGCTGCTGCGCCTGTTCGGCGTGCTCGTGGAGCAGCTTCCCCCCGCACGGCTCCGCGGCGGCGCGGCCGGCGGCTACCCGCGCTGGTGGCACTCCCTGTTCAGCTTCGTGGACTCCGGCCCTCCGCCGCACCGCCTGTACCAGCTGCTCGCGCTCGAGCGCGCCGGGGTGGTCCACTTCCTGGGACCGCGGGTGAGGGTCAGCGCCGACGAGTCCTCCGGCCTGTTCACCGCCCGCGGCGGGGCGGGCACGCGCGTCACGACCGACGCCCTGGTCGACGCCTTCCTGCCCGAGCCGTCCCTGGCCGAGTCCACGAACCCGCTGCTGCGGGACCTCGTGACCGGCGGCGGGACTGCGGTGGGCAGGGAGTCCGCCGCCTCACCGGGCACTCTCGAGGTCGATTCCCGCCACCGCGTGATCGGGCCGGATGGCCGCGCGCAGCCGCAGCTGTGGGCTGTCGGCCCCTGGACCTCCGAGCTGCCCATCGGCGCCTTCGCCCGGCCCCGCACCAACGCCCCCTGCCACCGCCGCAACGACGCCCTCGCCCGCGACCTGCTGCACGCCGCGCTCCGCCACGGCAAGACGGCGCGGGCGAACGCGGCGAACCTCTCCGTCGAGTCCCCCGGGGAGCCGGCCGCGGAGCCCACGCCGCGCACGGTGCGCAGCCTGCGTCTGGGGGTGCTGGGCCCGGGGAAGATCGGCAGCGCCCTCACCCGCGCCGCCCTGCGCCGCGGCGTCGAGGTCGCCGTGGCCGGGCGCTCGCCGGCCCCCGCGCTCGCCGCGAAGCTGCCCGGTGCGCGGCACGTCGGCCCCGACGTCCTCGCGTCGAGCTGCGACGTCGTCGCGATCACGGTGCCTCTGCATGTCGCCCTCGCCCTCGAACCCGCAGCATTCCAGGGCGCCGTGGTGATCGATGCGACCAATCCCTGGGGCGAGGCGGACGCCGCCGCGGTCGCGGCCGCCCGCGTCGAGCTCGGAGACCTCGACGGCCGGCTGTCCACGAGCGAGCTGCTCGCGGCCCGCCTGCCGGCGGCGCATGTGGTGAAGACCCTGAACCACATCGGCTATCACGACGTCGAGGACCACGGCCGCGAGGACGGCGACCCACAGCGCCGGGCGATCGCAGTGGCGGCCGACGATCAGCGAGCCGCCGACGCCGTGGGCCGGCTGCTGCAGCGGATCGGCTTCGAGCCCGTGCAGGTCGGCACCCTCGCCGAAGGTCGCGAGCTCGAGCCGGGGGCCGGCCTGTTCAGCGGGTGGAGCACCCGGGATGAGCTGAGCCGGCTCCGCCGGGAGCTGGTGCGCGTGGCCTGAGGGGCCGCGGCCTCAGGATCCGGCGTCGGTGCGCGGCGGCGGGGTGGCGCGCGCCCGCTCCACGTGGGATCTCGCATGCTCGAGCGCGCTGTCGAAGTCGACGAACAGGTGCTTGTGGTGACGCAGCGCCGCGAGCACTCCGACCTGGCGGAACAGGGAACTGTGGCTGTCCTGCACCCCCTTGATCAGCACCGTGATCCCGCGCCGCTCGAGGCCGCGCACGATCTCCGCCAGCACCTGGGCGCCGGAGGCGTCGACCCGCTCGAGCCGGGCCAGCCGCAGGATCACCACCGTCACCTCGCCCACCCCCATCACGGTCTCGAAGACCCGCTCGGAGGAGACGAAGAACAGCGGCCCCTGGAAGCGCACCGCGACGATCGAGGAGTCGAGCTCGCTGGGCTGCTCGGCGCGGATCGGCTCGAGCGTCACGCCGGTCGAGCGGGAGGCGGCGCGCAGGGCGACGACGGCCGCGAGCGTCACGCCGATCAGCACCGCGACGATGAGGTCGAAGGACACGGTGATCAGCGCCGTGATCGCGAAGATCCATGCATCGGAGCGGGTGGAGGTCATGATCGCGCGCACCGTAGCCAGTCGCACCATCCGGATCGCGGTCATGAACAGCACCCCGGCCAGGGCCGCCAGCGGGATCATCCCCACCGGCCCGGCCGCGACGTACACCACCGCGAGCAGCACCAGCGTGTGCACGATCGAGGCTGCGCGGGTGCGGGCCCCGGCGCGGATCGACACCGAGGTGCGGGCGATCGCGCCGGTCGCGGGCATGCCGCCGAACAGGGACGCGCCGACCGAGGCGATCCCCTGGCCCACCAGCTCGCGGTCGGGGTCGAAGGCGCCGGTGTCCGCCATGGAGCCGGCCACCCGCGCGGACAGCAGAGACTCGATCGCGGCGAGCGCCGCGACGGTGGCGGCGGCCGGCAGCAGCACGCCCAGCAGCTCGGGGTCGATGTGCGGCAGCGAGGGGGCGGGCAGGCTCGCGGGGATCGCGCCGATCGTGGCCAGCGGGCCGGGGATCAGCACGGCCAGCAGCGCGACGACGGCGATCCCGATGAGGGAGCCGGGGATCGAGGGGTGGATCCGCGGCGCGATCACCATGCACGCTGCAACGATGGCCACCGCGCCCAGCGCCCACAGCAGATAGGCGGGGTCTGCGGCGAGGAGGGATTGCGCGGCGGCGACGAGGGCGTTCGAGCTGTGCTCGCCCGGCGCGGCCGGATCCGCGGAGGTGATCAGCGGGATCTGCTGCATGAAGATGATGCAGGCGATGCCGAGGGTGAACCCCTCGATCACCGGCCACGGGATGATCGAGACGACCTTCCCCAGCCGCAGCAG
>JAAZLF010000415.1 GCA_012799425.1 Actinomycetales bacterium
GAGTTCTACGTGTACAAACCCGGGCTGCGCGAGGGTCGCCCCGCGATCCTCACGCGCCAGGTCGGGGAGAAGGCCACGAAGATGGTCTATGCCCAGGGGGAGGGAGCCACCGCCGTGGGCCGCACCACCCGGTTCGTCGACGTCGACCCTGCCGACCGGGTCCGGCTGTCGCTGAGCGATCAGCAGGTCAGCGACCTCGCACGTCAGGCGCTGCTGATCGAGGAGCACTACGGACGCCCGATGGACATCGAATGGGGGCTCGACGGCGTCGACGGGTGCCTCTACATCCTCCAGGCCCGCCCCGAGACCGTGCAGTCCCGCGCCGGGAACACTGTCGAGAAGCACCTGCTGACCTCGCGCGGCCCTGTCCGAGCAGAGGGCCGGGCGATCGGCGCGAAGATCGGGCAGGGCCCTGTCCGGGTGCTCACCGAGGTGGACCGCATGCACGAGTTCGTGCCCGGCGAGGTGCTGGTCGCCGACATGACCGACCCCGACTGGGAGCCGATCATGAAGCGCGCGAGCGCGATCGTCACCAACCGCGGCGGCCGCACCTGCCACGCCGCGATCATCGCCCGCGAGCTCGGGATCCCCGCCGTGGTCGGCACCGGCACCGCGACCGGGGACCTCCGCGACGGGGACGAGGTCACCGTCTCCGCCGCCGAGGGCGACACCGGCTACGTCTACGAGGGTCTGCTGGACTTCACCGTCTCCTCCTCGGAGGTCGAGGCGATGCCGCCCCTGCCCACGAAGATCATGATGAACGTGGGCAACCCCGAGCAGGCTTTCGGCTTCTCGCGCCTGCCGAACGCCGGCGTGGGGCTGGCGCGCCTGGAGTTCATCATCAACCGCCAGATCGGCATCCACCCCCGCGCGCTGCTCGAGGTGGACCGGCTGGACGAGGAGACCGCCGCACGAGTGGCGGAGAAGATCGCCGCCTACGACTCCCCGCGCGACTTCTTCGTGCAGCGCGTCGCCGAGGGCGTGGCGACCATCGCCGCGGCCTTCGCCCCCGAGCCGGTGATCGTGCGGATGAGCGACTTCAAGTCCAACGAGTACGCGAACCTGCTGGCCGGCCCGCTGTTCGAGCCCGAGGAGGAGAATCCGATGATCGGGTACCGCGGCGCGGGGCGGTACCTGTCCGAGGACTTCGCGGAGTGCTTCGCGATGGAGTGCGAGGCGCTGCGCTACGTGCGTGAGGACATGGGGCTCCAGAACGTCGAGGTGATGATCCCCTTCGTGCGCACCCCGGCTGAGGGCAAGGGCGTGATCGACCTGATGGCCGCGCACGGACTGGTGCGTGGCGAGAACGGGCTGCAGGTGATCATGATGTGCGAGATCCCCGCCAACGCTGCGACGCCGGAGCTGTTCCTCGAGCATTTCGACGGCTTCTCGATCGGCTCGAACGACATGACCCAGCTGACCCTGGGCCTGGATCGCGACTCGTCCCTGGTCGCCGACGCCTTCGACGAGCGGGACCCGGCGGTGAAGTTCATGCTCTCCCGCGCGATCGACGCCTGCCGCGACGCGGGCAAGTACGTCGGGATCTGCGGTCAGGGCCCTTCCGACCACCCCGACCTCGCCCAGTGGCTGCTGGACCAGGGCATCGCCTCGATGTCCCTGAACCCGGACACCGTGGTCGACACCTGGCTGCGCCTGGCCGGACGGCGAGAGAGCTGATCAGCCGTCCACGCGGCCCCCGCCGGATTCGTGCTCCATCTCGGCGTGCTCGCGGGCCTGCTGGTCCTCGCTGAGGACCGGCATCTCCCCGGTGGGGGTGGAGTGGCTGTCGGTGTCGTGCTGCGAGGTCACCGTCGTCAACAGGAACACGGTGTCCTCGAGCGCCTCCACGGCGTGGCGGAAGTGGGTGAGCGCCTCGATGTGGCCGGCCTCGATGACGGCCGGCTCCTCGCCCGTGACACGGAGGCTGCCGCGGATCACCTGGATCGAGGCGGCCGGCGGGGAGTTGTGCTCGGGCAGCTCGGTGCCCTTGGTCAGGGCGAGCACCGTCTGCCGCAGGGGGCCGTCGTGGATCAGCAGTTCGGCGTGGCGACCGTTCGGTGCCTCGCGGGCGATGTCGATCGCCTTGGTCATCGCAGCGGTCAGGGCAGCCATCGGAAACCTCCTGGTGAGCTTCGTCGGTCCCTTCCCAGTATCCGTCAGGAGACCGGATCCGTCAGGCCGGATGCGGATCCGCGCGCCAGATCGAGCATCTCCCGCTGGCTGATCCCGAGCGCGCGTGCGGCCGCGGCGACGTCCCGGAACTCCGGCTCGCGGCGCACCACCCGCCCGTCGGCGTCCGTCGCGACCTTCACGGCGATCCGGTGGCCGCGCACTTCGATCTCATCGAACTCGCGGGTGCGGATCATGCGCTCCACCCGGTGGCGGCGCACCCCGAGACTGCCGGTGCGGTCCATGATCAGCGCCGAGACCTCCGCTTCCGCCCCGTCACGCACCAGGGCATGGACGGTCACCGCGGGGCGGCCGTGCTTCATCACGATCGGGGTGAGCCAGGCATCCAGGGCCCCGTGCTCGAGCAGGTCCTCGATCACGCCCGGCCACAGCCGTGGGTCGAGATCATCGACGTTCGCCTCCAGCTGCAGGGCGGCGGCGGGGGTGTCGTGCGCATCGGCGGCGGGGCGGACGGAGGCGACCGGGTCGATCGGTCGGCCCACCAGCACCCGCACCACGTTGGGCCGGCCGGGGGTGTCCTTGGTGCCGGCGCCGACGCCGAGGGCCTCGGCGAGCAGCGCGGGCTGCGGGCCCGACGCGCGCGCCA
>JAAZLF010000416.1 GCA_012799425.1 Actinomycetales bacterium
CCACGTCGTCGCCGCGGCGGGGGTCCGGGAGGTTCGCGCCGAGGGCCATGAAGGACACCGAGACCACGTGGCCGCGCGGGACGCGGCCGGGGGTGCCGAAGGTCCGCACCTGTTCGAGGTGGACGGCGCCGCTGCCGAGCGAGGCCTCATCGGCCAGCACTCGGTACGCAGCGGCGTCGAGGTCCTCCCCGAGTTCGATGAAGCCGCCGGGCAGCGCCCAGGCGCCGCGGTGCGGTTCGTCGTCACGCTGGATCAGCAGGACGTTCAGCGCGCCGTCCCGGAGGGTCAGGACGGTGAGGTCGACGGCGACGTGGATCTCGGATGCGGAGGATGCCATGTGCCCAGATTAGGCACACTGATTGTCACGATGACTCCAACTGCAAGGCGACTCACAGGTAGTGACCGAGCGGTCGCCTGCTCAGTCCTCGAGCCAGCGTCCCCACTTCTCCGCACGGTGCTCGGCCTCGACGATGCGCACGGTGCCGGAGGTCGAGCGCATCACGATCGATTCGGTGATGATGCGGTCGCTGCGGTAGCGCACCCCGCGCAGCAGGTCGCCATCGGTGATGCCGGTGGCGGCGAAGTAGCAGTTGTCGGTCGCGACCAGGTCATTGGTGGTGAGCACCCGGTCGAGGTCGTGGCCGGCGTCGATCGCCTTCTGCTTCTCGGCATCGTCGACCGGCGCGAGGCGACCCTGGATCATGCCGCCGGTGGCCTTGATGGCGCAGGCGGCGATGATGCCCTCCGGGGTGCCGCCGGAGCCCAGCAGCATGTCCACTCCGGCGCCGCGGGCGGCGGCGATCGCTCCGGCCACGTCGCCGTCCATGATGAACTTGACGCGCGCCCCGGCCGCGCGGATCTGCTCGACCAGCGGCTCGTGGCGCGGCCGCTCGAGCACGCACACGGTGACCTGGCTGACCGGCTTGTCCAGCGCCTTGGCGACCAGCTTGATGTTCTGCTCGACCGGCAGGCGCAGGTCCACGAACTCCGCCGCCTCCGGCCCCACCACCATCTTGTCCATGTAGAACACGGCGGAGGGGTCGTACATGCTGCCCTTCTCCGCGACCGCGAAGACCGCCAGGGCGTTGTTGTAGCCCATCGCGGTCAGCCGGGTGCCGTCGATCGGGTCGACCGCGACATCGACGTCGGGCCCGCGCCCGTCGCCCACGGCCTCGCCGTTGAACAGCATCGGCGCCTCGTCCTTCTCCCCCTCCCCGATGACGACGGTGCCGTTCATCTGCACGGTGTCCATGAAGGAGCGCATCGCATCGACCGCGGCCCCGTCGGCCCGGTTCTTGTCCCCGGCGCCCACCCAGCGCCCGCCGGCGATGGCGGCGGCCTCGGTCACGCGGACCAGCTCTAGGGCGAGGTTTCGGTCGGGAGAGGTGGAGGCGGCGGCGGTCATAGAGGGTCTCCTCGTCATCGAGTGCAGGGGCGGTGCCGGCCCCTCGACCTGCCGTCCTGACAGACCGAGCGGTGCCTGACGTGCACCTCGGAGCCTACCTGCGGGCCGGCGCTGCGGGCACGGCACCGACCGAACGGGTTCTCAGGCGGCGATCCTCTCGCGTCGCTCGGCGGTGGAGCGCTCCGTGATCGCTGCGCGCAGCGCGACGAACAGGCAGACCAGGCCGATGGTGAGGAGCATGTGGCCCAGGCCCGCCATGCCGGGGATCGCGGCGGTGGTCGCGGCGGGATCCTGGCCGTCCAGGGTGAGCATCCCGCGCACTCCCTGCATCACCACGGTCAGCAGCAGACCGAGGTTGTAGGTCCAGTAGAAGACGGTGAAGGAGCGGCGCCCGGACAGCGACAGCACCGCCTCCAGCCCCAGGACGATCAGGAAGACCAGCATCCCCAGCGCGAGGAAATGGGTGTGCAGGGTTGCCAGCTGGGTATCGACCCCGAGGGTGTCGGTGGCCTTGGTGTACTCGCGATAGAACAGGCCCGAGGCCAGGCCGAGGAGCATGTGGACGAAGGCGGTGGTGAGCAGTCGGTTCATCATGTCTTCGACGGTAGGTATCGGCCCCCGGTGGGCGGATCAACCGTTCGATGGATCCTCGTCGGCCCCTCCGGGCCCCTGCTCTCGCCTCCCTGACCGGGCCGGACCGGCATAGGCTCGTGCGCGGGCCTCCCACCGGCGGCCCGCCCGCTGCCCCTGCGACCCGAGGTCACACCATGAAGCAGTTCACCATGCCGCACACCGAGATCACCGCCCCGAACGTAGTGCTCGGGCTGATGCGCATCGCCGAGAAGTCCGACGAGGAGATCCGCACCCTGGTGCACACCGCCCGGGACGCGGGCATCGACTTCTTCGACCACGCCGACATCTACGGCGGCCAGAAGCACCGCTGCGAGGAGCGCTTCGCCGAGGCGATGCGGCTGAGCCCCTCCGAGCGCGAACAGGTCACGATCCAGTCCAAGGCCGGGATCGTCACCGACGGCCCCTACTTCGACTACTCCTACGAGCACCTGGTGCGCTCGGTGGAGGGGTCGCTGAAGGCCCTGCAGACCGACTACCTCGACATCGTGCTGCTGCACCGTCCCGATGCGCTGGTCGAGCCGGAGGAGGTGGCTCGCGCCTTCGACGAGCTGCACGCGGCCGGGAAGGTGAAGCACTTCGGCGTCTCCAACCACACCCCGCACCAGATCCAGCTGCTGCAGAAGCACCTGGACCAGCCGCTCGTGGCCAACCAGCTGCAGCTGTCGATCACGCACTCGACGATCATCGCCCAGGGCGTGGCCGCGAACATGCAGGGGACCGACCAGTCCGTGGTGCGCGACGGCGGCGGGGTCCTGGACTTCTGCCGGCTGCACGACATCACCGTCCAGGCCTGGTCCCCGTTCCAGGCGAAGTTCTTCGACGGGGTGTTCCTGGGCCATCCCGAGTACGCCGACCTCAACGCCGTGATCGACCGTCTCGCGGCGAAGTATGAGGTGGCCCCGGAGGCGATCGCGACCGCGTGGATCACCCGTCATCCGGCGCAGATGCAGGTGGTGCTGGGCACCACCACGCCGCAGCGCGTCGCCGACTCGGCGGCCGGTTCCCAGGTCCCGCTGTCCCGGGCCGAGTGGTACGAGCTGTTCCGGGCGGCCGGCTGGATCGTGCCCTGAGCCCGCGACCCCCGCGAGCGGCACAGCGCCCGCCGTCCCCGTGCAGGGGGCGGCGGGCGCTGTCATGAGGTGCCGGATCAGATGATCATGCGGCCTTCCTTGCGCGCTTCCCTGGCGTCCTTGGCGAAGCCGCGGGCGATCGTGATCAGGATGCCGAGCACGAGCACCGGCCACATCAGCACGTAGGCGGTCAGAAGAGCGGTCATGGCTGTTCTCCTTTCAGGAGGGGCGGGGCGGCGACAGGGAGGTCGCCGCGGACGGAAGTGTCAGCTCTTGTCGGCGCGCACCGCAGCGGCGGCGCCCTCCGGGCGGAGGACGTCCTCGTCAGCGGTGAGGGTCTCGTCGTCGAAGTCACCGGTGACCTTGCGGATCATGGAGAAGTCGAAGTTCTGCGTGGACCGGAAGCTGAGCAGGTAGCAGACCAGGAAGGAGACCGAGTAGGCCACCAACGAGCCGGAGAGCGTCTCGTAGTCACGCAGGAACCCGAAGCCGAAGGGCAGCACTGCAAGGGTCGCGACAACGCCGACGATCAACGCCACACGCTTTCCGAAGAAGCCGAAGGCCATGATGCCCAGAACCACGCCCACGCCGATGATGGCGAGCAGCTCGACCACCAGCGCCCAGGCACCGGTGATCGGGATGA
>JAAZLF010000417.1 GCA_012799425.1 Actinomycetales bacterium
CGGCCGGGCCTCGGCCGACGTCGCCGCCGTGTATCTGCCGGCCTGCGTGCACACCATGTTCGGTGCCGCGGAGGAGCCCAGGGGCGGGGGCTGCGGAGGGAGCTGCGGGTGCGGCGACGGCGCCTCGCCCTCCTCCACCGCGACCTCCGAGGGTGTGCCGGCCGCGCTGAACCTCCTGGCCCAGAGGGCCGGGACGCGCTTCGCCGTGCCGGATGACGCCGCGTCGCTGTGCTGCGGCACGCCCTTCTCCTCCAAGGGCATGACCGGGGCGAAGGAGCAGATGCGCGAGCGCGTGCGCACCGTGCTCGGCGCTGCGAGCGACGGCGGGCGCCTGCCGGTGATCGTCGATGCGGCCAGCTGCACGGAGGGCATCGCCGAGGCGCTCGAGGGCAGCGGCATCGAGGTGGTGGACGCGATCACCTTCGTGCGCACCCACCTGCTGGAGCGGCTCGAGATCGGCGAGCGCACCGGCTCGGTGACCGTGCATCCCACCTGTTCGACCACCCACCTGGGGGCGACCGATGACCTGGTCGCGATCGCCGGGGCCTGCGCCCAGGAGGTCGTGGTGCCCGTGGACTGGGGCTGCTGCGGCTACGCCGGCGATCGCGGGATGCTCCACCCCGAGCTCACCGCCTCGGCCACGGCCGCGGAGGCGGCCGAGGTCGCCCTGCGGGAGACCGACTGGTACGTCAGCGCCAACCGCACCTGCGAGCTGGGGATGCAGGCCGCGACCGGGAAGAGCTACCGGCACGTGCTCGAGCTGCTCGAGGCGGTCACCCGCTGAGCGACTGCTCCTGGCGGAAGGCGCGGCGCCGGGCGTAGGCGTGGACCTCGTCGAGCTGGTGGTGCTGGCGCATGGCCTGCTCGGCGAGGTCGCGGAAGCGGGCGGCGTCCACGCCGAGGTCCTCGGCATTGTCGGCGAGGGTCTGCCAGCCTCCGCGCTTGCCGATCACCGCGCTGCGCATCAGCTCGGTCTCGAGCACCATCGTCATCGGTGACCGGCCGGCGATCCGGCCGTTGTTCTTCAGCCGGCCCACGTGCTCGCCGAGCCAGGCCGCGGCCTGACGATGCGGCCGTCGGCGCAGGCCGAGATCGTCGATGAGCTGCTGGAGGAAGCGGCGCTCGGCCCGGATCTGCTCGGCGATCGTCGAGAGGGCGGGGTGGACGGGGGTGTCCACGAAGTCCGCCGCCATGCGGTCGATGCGGGCAGCGCCTGCGGTGGCACCGGTGAGGTGGTCGGAGAGGTAGAGGCCCAGCAGCCCGTCGTCGATCCTCTCGGAGGTCCCTGCACGGCTGCCGCCGCCTTCGCCGGCGGTGATCCCGCCGACGGGCAGCGGCGCCCGGCGGCTGTCGCGGGGGCGCATCGGCACCGATCCGGTGCCCTGTCCCTCGGCCATCCCCTCGAGCAGCTCGGCGAGGGCATCGGCGGCGCTGTGCCGCGGCCGCCAGCCCAGCTCCTGCGCGGCGCGTGCATTGTCCATCACCGGCGCGTTCATCCCCATGTCCAGCCAACCGGGATCGGCCGCGACCAGTCCGGCACGGTGCCCCGCGGCGAGCGCCGTGCGCACGAGCGGCACCGGCAGCTCCATGCTCCGTCCGTGCCCCACGAGGCGTGCGAGATCCGGCACCTCGAGCACGTCGTCGGCGCAGATGTTGAAGGCGCCGGGCACGTTCCGGATCGCCGCTGCGGCATAGGCGGCCGCGACGTCCTCGGCGTGGACGGCCTGGATCCGCAGCCCCTTCGGCAGCGGCACCAGCGGCGGGCGGCCGGCCCGCAGCAGCTGCACGGGCACCCACCGGCCCAGGAAGTAGCGCTGGATCTCGGAACCGGCCGCGCCCTGGAAGATCAGCGCGGGGCGCAGCCGGGTGACGGTCAGGTCAGGATGGTGTGCGGCGAGCTCGTCAAGGACCTCCTCCTGGGCGGCCTTGTCGACGCTGTAGTGGGAGGTGCGCACCCCGCCCGTCGGCCAGGACTCATCCCGGGGCGTGTGCCCGGGCGAGCGAGAGTAGGCGCCCACGGAGGAGGCGACCACCAGCGTGCGCACCCCGGCGGCGGCTGCCGCGGCGCCCACATGCGCCGTCCCCTCGACGTTCACCCGCCGCAGCAGGTCGCGACGGTCGTTGGGCTGGATCAGCCAGGCGAGATGGATGACGGCGTCCGCGCCGTGCAGCGCCTCGGTGAGCTCCTGCACCGCGTCCTGCGCGGTGCTGGCGGCGCCGACGTCGATCGAGGCCCATTCCGCCGAGGAGTAGGGGTGCGAGGCGGCTACGGGCAGGCGGCGGGCGATCCCGAGGACCGAGCTCACCTCGGGACGCTGCGCCAGTGCCGACAGCACTGCGGTGCCGACGTTCCCTGTGGCTCCGATGACGGCGACTCTCATGGGGCTCCTCCCTGGCGCAACGCGCGGTGCGACGCTGCGGCGGATCCTGCGCGGTCTCCCAACGTAGGGTCCGGCGGCGGTGAGGAGAAGGGTCCGACGGATCGCCGACCGGTCGGTCCTTCCCAGCCGGTGCGTCGATGCTGAAAGTTCTTGCAGGTTTCACCGGGCCACTTGAGCATCTGACCTGCGTTGCCTACGGTGGTGCCGACGCTCACGGCACAGCTGCAGCCGGCGTTGTGCAAGTTCTTGCAGGCCGGTGCTCCGCACCGCCTGTTTCTCCCCCGTCGGCCCCGGTCGACGCCGCTGCCCGGACAGAGGAGTCCCCGCATGTCGATCCCGCGGTCCGCCCACCCCCTGAGAACCCGTCTGCTCGCGATCGCCGGTGCGCTGGCGATGGGCACCGCGACGCTTCTCGGCACCGCCCCGCTAGTACATGCCGTCGGTCCCGGACAGCCTGTGCTCACCGGTTCTCTGCAGGACGAGCTGGGCTGCGGCGAGGACTGGGACCCGGCCTGCGAAGCCACCGCCCTCGCCCCCGCCGGCGCGCCCGGGCAGTGGGAGTCGACCTTCGAGGTGCCCGCCGGGCAGTTCGAGGTCAAGGCCACGATCGGCGGCAGCTGGGACGAGGCGTACGGCCTGGACGGCGGGGAGGACGACATCCCGCTGGCCGTCGCCGCGCCCACCCAGGTGACCTTCCGCTTCGATGCGGAGACCTCGCGGCTGTCTGTCGCACTGGCCGAGCAGGGCGGGGCGTACACCGAGGCGGACGACGAGCTCGCCGCGGCCCCCTACCGCCACCCCGGCGGCGGCCAGACCTTCTACTTCGTGCTCACCGACCGCTTCGAGAACGGCGATCCGAGCAATGACACCGGCGGCCTCGAGGGCGATCGCCTCGATCACGGCTTCGACCCCACCGACAAGGGCTTCTACCAGGGCGGGGACATCGCCGGGCTCCACTCCCGCCTCGACTACATCGAAGACCTGGGGATGAGCGCCATCTGGCTGACCCCGTCCTTCACGAACAACCCCGTGCAGGGCGAGGGCGCCGACGCGAGCGCCGGCTACCACGGCTACTGGATCACCGACTTCACCACCATCGACCCGCATCTGGGCACCAACGAGGAGCTCAAGGCGCTGATCGAGGACGCGCACTCGCGCGGCATCAAGGTGTACTTCGACATCATCACCAACCACACCGCGGACCTCATCGACTACGAGGAGGGCGAGTACGGATACGTCGACCAGGCCACCTCCCCCTATGTCGACGAGAACGGCGAGCCGGTGGACGTCACCGCGCTCGCCCAGTCCCCGGACTTCCCCGCCTTCGATGCGGAGACCTCGTTCCCGTACACCCCGGTGCGCTCGGAGCAGAACCGAGTGATGGTCCCCGAGGTGCTCAACGACGTGACGATGTACCACAACCGCGGCAACTCGACGTGGGAGGGCGAGTCGGTCACCTTCGGCGACTTCGATGGCCTCGACGACCTGATGACCGAGGACCCGCGCGTGGTCGAGACGATGACGGACATCTACACCACCTGGATGGACTTCGGGATCGACGGATTCCGCATCGACACCGCCAAGCACGTCGACTTCGCCTTCTGGCAGACCTTCACCTCCGCCCTGGTCGACCATCAGGCCGCGACCCCCGCCGGGGAGCAGTTCTTCACGTTCGGCGAGGTCTACGACGCCGACGCGACGCTGCTGTCCCCCTACGTGCGCGACACCGACATGGACTCGGTGCTCGATTTCGCCTACCAGGCCTCCGCGACCAACTGGGCGAAGGGCTACACCGCTCAAGGCATGGCCGGCCTGTTCGCCGCTGATGACCACTACACGACCGCCGACTCCTCCGCCGCGGACCTGCCCACCTTCGTGGGCAACCACGACATGGGCCGCATC
>JAAZLF010000418.1 GCA_012799425.1 Actinomycetales bacterium
CCTGGAACTACCGCAGCGAGGACGGCGGCGGCATCGTCGCGGACATGTTCCCGCACTGGAACTACGTCATCGAGGAGCTGTTCGGCCGCATCGAGGACGTCTACGCCCAGACCGCCACCCACATCGGTGAGCGCTGGGACGAGAAGGGCGAGAAGTACACCGCCACCGCCGACGACGCCGCCTACGGCGTCTTCCGCCTCGAGGGCGGCACCGTGGTGCAGATGAACTCCAGCTGGGACGTGCGCGTGCGCCGCGACGAGCTCGTCGAGTTCCAGGTCGACGGCACCAAGGGCAGCGCCGTCGTGGGCCTGCACAGCGCCCACATCCAGCCGCGCGAGGCGACCCCGAAGCCGGTGTGGAACCCCGACGTCAAGGACGGCCACGACTACCGCGCCGACTGGATCGAGGTGCCCGACAACGAGCAGTTCGACAACGGCTTCAAGGTGCAGTGGGAGGACTTCCTCGCGCACTATGCCGAGGGCCGCGAGTACCCCTTCGACTTCCTCTCCGGTGCGCGCGGCGTGCGCCTGGCCGAAGCCGGCCTCGCCAGCTCCGCAGACGGCCGCCGCATCACGCTCGACCCGCTCACGGAGGTGTGAGACCCATGAGCACCATGGAACTGACCCTGCTCGATGCGGACGGCTCTCTGCGCCGCATCCCCCTCGCCGAGGCGCCCGCCTTCGCCCCGCCCACCGCGCCGCTGCGCTCCCGCGTCGTGTACGCCGCCGTGCACGTGGTGCCCCAGGCCCATGGCGACAACACCCCCGGCGCGCCGGCCGAGATCGACTGGGACGCCACGCTCGCCTTCCGCCGCACCATGTGGTCGCGCGGGCTCGGGGTGGCCGACGCGATGGACACCGCACAGCGCAACATGGGCCTGGACCCCGCCGCCACACGCGAACTCATCTCCCGCACCGCCGACGCCGCGCGCGAGGCGCTCGCCGACCCGCAGCTCTCGGCCGTGTTCCCCCAGGGGGCGCGCGTGAGCGACCTGGTCGTCGCCGGCGTCAACACCGACCAGCGCGAGGAGCACCAGCTGTCCCTCGACCAGGTCGTCGAGGCGTACGTCGAGCAGCTGCGCGCCACCGAGGCCACCGGCGCGGGCGCCGTGCTGATGGCCAGCCGCCACCTCGCCCGCGTCGCGACCAGCGCCGCCGAGTACGAGGACGTCTACCGCCGCGTGCTCGCCGAGGCCACCGAGCCCGTGGTGCTGCACTGGCTCGGCACCGCCTTCGACCCGCAGCTCGAGGGATACTTCGGCAGCACCGACACCGCCGTCGCCGCCGAGACCCTGCTGCGCATCATCGAGGCGGACCCCTCGAAGATCCGCGGCGTGAAGATGAGCCTGCTGGACGACGCCGCCGAGATCGCGGTGCGCGAGAAGCTCCCGGCCGGGGTGCGCATGCTCACCGGCGACGACTTCCACTTCTCCCACCTCATCGTGGGCGACGGGGCCTGCACCACCGAGACCGGGGGAGAGCAGGTGCTCGGCGAGTACTCCGACGCGCTGCTGGGAGCCTTCGCCGCGACCGCCCCCGCGGCCTCCGCCGCCGTGCAGGCACTGGACGCGGGCGACCCCGAGGAGGCGCGACGCATCCTCGACGCCTCCGAGGAGCTGGGCCGGCACGTGTTCTCCGCCCCCACCTTCCACTACAAGACCGGAGTGGCGTTCCTGGCCTGGCTCAACGGCCAC
>JAAZLF010000419.1 GCA_012799425.1 Actinomycetales bacterium
CTGGGTGGCGATGCTGTTCGCCGCAGGCGTGGGCATCGACATGCTGTTCTACTCGGTGACCGGCCCGGTCACGCACTATCTGCAGCCTCCCGCCGCTGATCCGGCCTCCGCCGCAGCCGCGCAGGACGCGGTGGTGTGGACGATGTTCCACTACGGCATCGCCGGCTGGTCCATGTACTCGCTGCTGGGCATGGCGATGGGCTACTTCGCGTACCGCTGGGGCATGCCCCTGTCGATCCGTGCGGCGCTGTACCCGCTGCTGGGCAAGCGCGTGCGCGGTGCCACCGGTGACGCGATCGACGTCATCACCCTGATCGGCACGATCTTCGGCGTCGCCACCTCGATGGGCATCGGCGTGGTGCTGCTGAACGTCGGCTTCTCCATCCTGTTCGGTCTCCAGCAGGGGCTCGCGCTGCAGATCGCGCTGGTGGTGGTGGCCGTGGTGATGACGGTCGCCGCCTGCACCTCGGGCGTGGACAAGGGCATCCGCCTGATCTCCGAGCTGAACCTGTGGGCCGCCGGCGCGATGATGCTCTACATCCTGGTCACCGGCGAGACCGCGTTCCTGCTCAACTCGCTGGTCTCGAACATCGGCCGCTTCGTGGGCACGCTGCCCGAGCGCACCCTGGAGACCTTCTCCTACACCTCCGGCGGCTCGGACTGGATGGGCGGGGCGACGCTGTTCTTCTGGGCGTTCTGGCTGGCCTGGGGACCGTTCGTGGGCATGTTCCTCGCCCGCATCTCCCGCGGCCGCACCCTGCGAGAGTTCGTGATCGCCGCGATCACGGTGCCGGTGCTGTGCGATTTCCTGATCGTCTCGATCTTCGGCAACTCGGCACTGTTCCAGGTGATGGTCTCCGGCGACCTCGGCTTCGCCGAGGAGGCCATGTCCAACCCCGAGGGCGGCTGGTACGCGCTGCTGGAGATGTTCCCGGGGGCGACCTTCCTGATCGGCCTGGCCACGCTGTCGGGCCTGCTGTTCTACCTCACCAGCGCCAACTCGGGCGCGATGGTGATGTCGAACTTCTCCTCCACGATCCCCAACCCCGCGCATGACGGCCCCAAGTGGCTGCGCATCTACTGGGCGATCATCACCGCCGTGCTCACCATCGCGATGCTCGTCGCCGGTGGCGTGACCACCATGGAGTACGCGACGCTGATCTTCGCGCTGCCGGTGACGATCATCGCCTACCTGGTGATGGCCTCCTTCTCCAAGGTGCTGGGGATGGAGCGGGCCGAGCGCGAGGGCCAGACCCTGCGCCGCACCGCGGCCGCCGCGCACGGCGGGCCGGTGCCGGAGAAGACCTGGAAGCAGCGCCTGGCGCGCCTGCGTTCCTACCCCTCCCAGCGCGCGGTCGCCCAGTTCCTGGAGAACGAGGTGCGGCCGGCGCTCGACGACGTCGCCGCGGAGTTCGGCGAGCTCGGCTACAGCGCGACCCTGACCGCCACCCCGAATCTCGTCAGCGGCGTGCCCGAGCACACGCTCGTGGTGGACATGGCGCAGCACCGCGACTTCCACTATCAGGTCGCGGCGGTCCAGGCGCCCGTGCCGCGGCTCGGTGCCCGCAACGTCTCCCGCGATGACGACGTCTACTACCGCATCGAGGTGTTCACCCAGACCGGCACCGAGGGCTACGACCTGATGGGGGCCACCCGCCAGCAGCTCATCAACGACGTCCTCGATCGTTTCGAGGCGCACCTGTCGTTCCTGCGCTACTCGAGCGAGAACGACTTCTCCTCGGTGATCACCCCGGTGCTCGAGGACACTCCGGGCGAGGCCCCGCTCCCGGACGACGCCGACGATGTGGAGCGGGTCGAGCCGTGACGCGACGGC
>JAAZLF010000420.1 GCA_012799425.1 Actinomycetales bacterium
CGCCGGGGGCGGGATCATCGATCCCGATCTCCGTGCGGCGCTGGCCGTCCTCGGCGCCGAGGCGCACGACCGGGCCGCCCTGCACCGCTGCCGGTACGAGATCACCAGGCTGCTGCCCGGCCCCGATCTCCCGGACCTCCACTTCAGCTCTCTGCCCCGCACCGGAGTGTGACATGGCCTTCGACCTCGATCAGTTCACGCAGACCTCCGTCCCCGTCAAGTACGAGGACCTCGACTTCGACACCTTCGAGTCCCAGCCGCTGGATGCGCAGACCCTGCGCTCGCTGCGCTACATGTGCGACGTCGAATACCACACCTCCTGCTTCCTGCGCGATCTGCTGGTCACCCCCTCCCACCGCGAGGAGGCCGCCGGCGGCTTCATGACCATGTGGAACCGTGAGGAGTTCTGGCACGGCGAGGCCCTGTCGAAGGTGCTCGCCCGGCACGGCATCATCGTCGACTACGACGAGGTCAAGGCCAAGCGCGAGAAGCTGGGCTGGATGGGGGCGCTGGGGCCGCTGAAGCAGTCGGTGCTGACCAATCTCGCCGGCACCGACTTCGTGGCCGTGCACATGGTGTGGGGCGCGGCCAACGAGCTCTCGGCCGTGGCGGCCTACCGGCGGCTCTCGGCGATGACGGACCACCCCGCGCTGTCCCCGCTGCTGCATCGCATCGCCCAGCAGGAGACCCGCCACGTCGCCTTCTACACCACGCAGGGCCGCCAGCGGCTCGAGGCCTCGCAGGCCGCGCAGAGGATCGTGCGACTGGTGATGAGCAGGGTCTGGAAGCCGGTGGGCAGCGGGATGATGGACGAGTCCGAGGTCAGGCACGTCATGGACCACCTCTTCGGCGGCAAGGCCGGGGAGCTGGACAAGCTCGACAAGCGGATCCAGAAGCTGCCGGGCCTGGACGGGCTGACGATCTTCCGCAACGCCTTCGCCCGGCTCGGCATCCCCGCCTGAGGCGGCCGACGGGGCGGCCCGAGGTCAGGCGCGACGCTCAATCGTCGTCATCGTCGTCATCATCGTCGTCATCATCGTCGTCATCATCGTCGTCATCGTCGTCATCGTCATCGTCATCATCGTCGTCGTCATCGTCGTCGCACTCCAGCTCGCCGTCATCCCATTCGCACACGCCGGCAGGACGCGGAGCCGGGGCCTTCGGGGTGCCGCCGCTGGACCGGGACGAGTCGTCCGAGCCGCCTGAACCGCCCGAGCCGCTGTCGGAGTCGCCGGAGCGCGAGGGCTCCGGGGCGGGTTCGGAGGAGGGCCCCGGTTCCAGGGCGCCCACCCCGGTATCGGAGTGGATGCCGCCCACCGGCTGCTCGGAGGCGCTGGGCTGAGGGAGCGGGCGGGCACCGCCATCGGCGCCGGTCCCCTGACCCGTGCCGGAGGGGTCCGCGGAGGCGGAGCTGTCGCCGACGGCGACGCCCGACCGTGTCGCCGGGAGCGTGTCCGAAAAGGGCAGCAGCGCGATCACGACCGCTACGAGCACGACGGCCGCGAGGAACCCCAGAACCCGCAGAGTCTTCATATCCGGCATCATCGCCGCCCGCCATGAGACACCCGTGAAGTCGTCATGAGAGGTCTCTCATCGGGCGTGCGAGCTGCACCGAGGCGCCTCATGCAGCGGGGTCGACCAGCTTGTACCCGGCACCGCGCACGGTCACCAGGCGGGCCGCGCCGAGCTTGCCGCGCAGGTACCCCACGTACACGTCCACCACGTTCGAGGCGCCGTCGTAGTCATAGCCCCACACCTTCGACAGCAGCAGGTCGCGGGTGAGGACCTGGGTCGGGTTCTCCAGGAACACCCGCGCCATCGTGAACTCCCGGGAGGACAGCTCGACCGAGCGCTCCTGGCCGTCGACCGTGCAGGTCGCGATGCGGGTGCGCAGGTCCAGCGACAGGTCCCCCAGCTCGAGCAGATCCGCGCTGACGCTGCCGGCCCCCGCCGTGGCCTCGCGGGCGCGCAGCTTCACGCGCGCCAGCAGCTCCTCGAAGCGGAAGGGCTTGGCGATGTAGTCGTTGGCGCCGTCCTCGAGCCCCTGCACGGTGTCGTCCACGCCGGTGCGTGCGGTGACCATCAGGATCGGGAGCTGCACATCCATGGCGCGCAGCGCCTTGAGCACCTGGAAGCCGTCCATCCGCGGCAGCCCCACATCGAGGATGAGCAGATCGAAGTCCCCGCTGGAGGCGAGGTCGAGGGCGGAGATGCCGTCCTCCACCACGGTCGGGGCATAGCCGTTGGCCTTCAGCCCGCGCTCCATGAAGCGCGCGATCCGCGCCTCGTCCTCGGCGATGAGGATCCTCATCCCTGGTCCCTCCTGGATGCTGTGGTGGTGTCGTCCTCGGGGCCGCGCCCCCGCCTGTCAGTATCTCCTGCCGGAGGCGGCGGGTCCTCCGGCGCCCTCCGCGCGAACTGCGGGAACACGATGGTGAAGGTCGAGCCTCCGCCGGGCGTGGACAGCAGACGCACCACGCCGTCGTGCCCCTCGGCGATCGCGAGCACGATGGGCAGGCCCAGGCCCGTGCCCGAGCCGTGGCTGCCGTCCACCCGGGTGAAGCGCTCGAAGATGCGTCGCTGGTCCTCGGGGCCGATGCCGATGCCCTCGTCCCGCACGGTCACGTGGATCTCGGGGCCCTCCGGTCCCAGCACGCGGTCCACACCGAAGCGGATGCCGCTGCCCTCGTCGCTGTAGCGCACCGCGTTGGCGGCCAGCTGGACCACCGCCTGCATGAGCCGCTGCTCGTCCGCGTCGGCGACCACGTCGACGCTGCGCTCGAGGATCCATTCGCGCTCCGCGATGTGCTCGATCCGCGCGAAGGCGGAGCGGGCGAAACCCGCGAGGTCCAGCGGCGCCGGCCGTACGTAGTCCGGGCGTGCGGAGGCCGCGAGCTCCGAGAGGTCTCCCACGACGCGGCCCATCCGATCGAGCTCCTCGATCGCGATGTCATGGGACTCGCGCACGTCGCCGACGTCCTCGACATCGGTGGTCTCCAGGGTGCCGCGCACGATGGTCAGCGGGGTGCGCAGCTCATGGCCGACATCGCTCATGAAGCGCCGCTGCTCGGCGAAGCCCGCCTGGATCCGGGCGAGCATGCGGTTGAAGTTCCGTGCGAGCGCCGCGATGTCATCCCGCTCGGCGGGGACGGGCACGCGGTACTCGAGGTCGTCGACGGTGATCTGCTCGGTCGCCGAGCGGAGGTCCTCCAGCGGCCGCAGCAGGCGCCCGATGACCGCGTATCCGACCCAGCCCGCGACCAGCAGCGTGATCACCGACAGCCCCGCGAAGGTCGCCACGCTCTGCCACAGGTCGCGCCGCTGCGCGCCGATGTCGTTGGCGACCACGAAGATGCCCTGAGCCTCATCGCCCTCGACGTTCACGGAAGCGATCAGGACCTGCAACTCCCGGCCGTGCGCTTCAATCGGCACGATCACCGACTTCTGCGGCTGATGGGCCGCCAGCACCTGCTCGAGCACCTCCGCGGACCCCGGGGCGTCGGCCGGCACCAGTGCGAAGCCCTGCGTGCGGGGCTGATAGAGGGGCCGGTCATCGAGGAAGGTGATGACGGATTCGTAGTCTGACGGGGCCGCGGAGTCCGTGGCCTGCAGCAGCACGCTGTCGACCGTGGTGTGCACAGGGCTGCCGTCCTCATGGGTGGACTCGGCGATGAGGGTGAGCTCGCTGTGCTCCTGCCAGAGCTCGCCGTTGACGCGCCGCTCGAGCGCACGGAACTGTGCGGCGTAGGTGAGCATCCCGGTCACCGCCAGGCCCACCAGCACGAACGCCATCATCACGGTCAGCACGCGCAGGCGCACGGACCAGCCGCGCGCGAAGGCGCCGGCGGCGCGGGCGCGGAGACGTTCCTGGGGCATGGTGCGAATGCTAGGCGACGGGGCGCGCCGGGGCCTCGAGGCCTCTTCGGCCCGTCGGTGCCGGCGGCCCCTGCCGCGC
>JAAZLF010000421.1 GCA_012799425.1 Actinomycetales bacterium
CGAGCATCATGCGCTCCCACAGCCAGTAGTCCTCGAGCAGGGCGAGGTCCCTGTACCCCCCGACAGCCAGCGCGACCGAGCGCCGCAGCACCACGGTGGGATGGTGGAAGGGACTGTGGTGCGGCAGATAGTCGATGATCTCCTCGTGCTGCAGCGGACGGGTCCGCAGCGGGCCCGTGCCGGGGGCGATGCGGTCGCTGAACTCCCGCATCGCGCTGCCGAGGAGATCCAGCTCCTGTTCCTGCATGTGCGGGATCTGCAGGGCGAAGCGCTCAGGCCTGCAGAGGTCGTCCGCGTCCGCACGGGCGATCAGGTCGTAGGGGCTGGTCTCGAGGCCGTCCTGGAGGGCGGCGGCGACGCCGCGGTGGTCATCGTGCCGCAGCACCGTCGCCGGTCCGAACTCTCCGTGGGCCGCTCGTGCGACGACGGCCTCGAGCTGCTGCGGGAGCGGCCCGTCCACGGTGAGGATCAGCAGATCAGGGCGCAGCTGCTGGTCGAGGGTCGCCGAGGTCAGCGCGCGCTCGAACCGATCGGGCAGATCCTTGCGCCACAGCGGCATCAGCACTGCGAACGAGGTGGAGCTCCCCTGGGTGGAGCGGCGGACCGGCTCGGTCAACGCCCGGCCGCCCTCTCGATCGCGCGGACGTCAGCTGCGGCCTCCCCATCGGCCGAGAGCACCGCGGCGGAGGGACGCGGGCCGCGCCGCAGCGCGGAGAGCAGCCCTCGCAGCCCCACCCCGAACAGGTCGCCCCGATGGCGCGCCAGGAGCCTCACCCAGCCCAGCCCCGTGGCCCCGCCGTGCAGGACTCTCTCGAGCGGGGTGAACGATGAGGTGCGCAGCAGCGCCCAGAGCCGGTTGCGCACGTCGTAGTAGAAGCGGGAGCCCGGATTCGCCTGGGCGTTGCCGAACTGGACGGTGCGATGCTCGACGATCGAGCCGGGCACGTGGAGACCACGACCGTGGCGCAGCAGGCGCCCGGTGTGCTCGAAGTCGTCGGACCAGATGAAGTAGTCGGCGTAGGGAAGGCCCAGCCGTCGCACGTCCTGTGCGTTCAGCAGCGCGGAGACGTAGCTGGCGGTGCGGATGGGGCGCCCGCCGGCACGCGCGGCATCGCGCTTCTCCTGCGCGCCGGCTCCGCGCCGGGTGCGCTGGGTGTTCATCGGGTGGTCCCGCCCGTCGGTCCAGACGGCGCGCGAGCTGAGGACGCTCAGCCTCACCGGCGAGGCCTCGAGAGAGGCCAGCAGGGCGCCCAGCGCCCCGGGGCGGGGGATGGTGTCGTCGTCCATGACCCATACCCAGTCCGCGTCATGGCGCACGATCGCTCGGGCGATGCCCGCCGCGAAGCCGCCGGCGCCGCCGACATTGCGGCGCAGGTGCACGACGTCGGCGCCGAGGGGGTGCTCGTCGGCGACCCGCCCGCTCGCATCGGTGGAGGAGTTGTCGATGATCACCACCGCATCGGGCCGTCGCTCCTGGGCGGCGAGCGCGTCCAGGCAGTCCCGCAGGAGCTTCTCGCGGTTGTAGGTCACGACGACGGCGACGACGCGCGCCGAGGCGGCGCCCGGATGAGCTGTGCTCTCCTGCGGTGTCAGATCGCCCGCGGATGCGGAATGGTTCACTGCGTCTCCTGCTGCTGGTCCGTGCCGCCGTGGCGGTGCCCGGCCCAGTGTACGGAGCAACCGGCGGCAGGTCCGGCACCCGCGATGAGCGCCGTGTGAAGGTTCTCGGGAGGTTCCCGGGATTCCCTGCGACCCGCCGCCGTGCGTCACCACGACCCGGGTCCGGACGGCTACTCTGACGAGCGCCGCATGCACCGCGGGCCGCCCGGTCCCTGTCCTGCATGCCCTGTCCAGGAACGCACGGCACCCGCCGGAAGGAGACAGCTGTGAGCGATCAGCCGCCGCCACGCTCCCCGCGCCCCGGAGGCCCTCGCCGCCCCCACGGGCACCGTGCACGGTCCGGCGGGAGCGCCCGCCCGCTGCCCGGGCCGGGTCGGCGCCCCGGCGCGTCGCCGTCGGCCCAGCCG
>JAAZLF010000422.1 GCA_012799425.1 Actinomycetales bacterium
CGCCTCGCAGCGGAAGCAGCGGAAGTCCATCTCGGCGCTGGGCTCGGTGAAGGGGAAGTGGTTGGGGCGCAGGCGCGTGATCGGCGTGCCGCCGAAGATGTGCGCGGCGAAGGCGTCGAGGGTGCCCACGAGGTTCGCCATGGTCAGGCCCTTGTCGATCGCGAGGCCCTCGACCTGGTGGAACATCGGCGAATGGGTCGCGTCGATCTCGTCGGCCCGGTAGACGGTGCCGGGGCAGGCCACGTACAGCGGGGCGCCGCGCTCGAGCATCGCGCGGATCTGCACCGGCGAGGTCTGGGTGCGCAGCAGCATCCCGGAGCCCTCGGGGGCGATGTAGAGGGTGTCCTGCATCGAGCGGGAGGGGTGCTCGCCATCGGCGTTCAGCGCATCGAAGTTCAGCCACTCGGACTCGATCTCCGGCCCCTCGGCGATCTCCCAGCCGATCCCGACGAAGAAGTCGTTGATCCGGTCCTGCAGCACCGTGAGCGGATGCGAGGCTCCGCGCGGGCGCAGATCGGTGGGGAGGGTGACATCGACCGTCTCGGCGGCGAGCGCGGCCTCCTCCTCGGCGGCGGCGAGCTCCTGCTGCCGTGCGGCGAGCTCCTTCTGCACCCGGCCCCTGCTCTGGCCCACCAGCTTGCCGGCGGCGGCCTTCTGGTCCTTGGGCAGGTCCTTGATGGCGCGGTTCGCGCTCGAGAGCACGCTGGCGTCGCCCACGTGCCGGGTGCGGACCTGCTTGAGCTCGGCGGTGGTGGCGGCCGCGGAGATCGCGGCGAGGGCGGCATCGACGGCGGCGCCGATGGTCGCCTCGTCGAGAGCCGGGGCGGCGGGAGTCGGAGAGGACTCGGACACGGGTATCGCTTTCGTCCAGGGGGCAGGAGGGCGCGAGCACCGGAGCGCGAGCACCGCGGACCATTCTAGGAGGCGGGCCGGGTGCTCGGGGAGCACGACCGCCGCCGACGCGACGCACGCCATCGCTGCGGCCCCCAGGGGCGGTTCTCCCGCGGGAGACGTGGCGGGTCCTCCTGCGGCGGAGCCGGTACGGAGCATCCCGTCCCCTCCCCCGCTGCCGCTGCGGCAGCCGCCCGCATCCAGGCATTTCGGCTTAGCCTGGTGGGGACATCGTCTACCCCTCCTCGGAGGAGTCAGGAAGGTCCCTGTGCCCACGACCGTCAAGGGCGTCGTCGCCCGCAGCGAGAAGCAGCCTGCCGAGCTGCTCGACATCATCATCCCGGACCCCGGTCCGAACGACGTCGTCGTCGACATCGAGGCGACCGGCGTCTGCCACACCGACCTCGCCTACCGCGACGGCGGCATCAACGACGAGTTCCCGTTCCTGCTGGGGCACGAGTCCGCGGGCCGCGTCTCCGTGATCGGCGAGAACGTCACCCACGTGGAGATCGGTGACTACGTGGTGCTGAACTGGCGCGCGGTCTGCGGTGAGTGCCGCGCCTGCAAGAAGGGCGTGCAGCAGTACTGCTTCGCGACCCACAACGCCTCCAAGCCCATGACCCTCGCCGACGGCACCGAGCTGACCGCCGCACTGGGCATCGGCTCCTTCGCGGAGAAGACCCTCGTCCACGAGGGCCAGTGCACCAAGGTCTCCGAGGACGCCCCGGCCGAGGTCGCCGGCCTGCTGGGCTGCGGCGTGATGGCGGGCATCGGCGCCGCGATCAACACCGGCCAGGTCCAGCGCGGCGAGTCCCTCGCCGTGATCGGCCTGGGCGGCGTGGGCTGCGCCGCGATCGCGGGTGCGAAGCTCGCCGGGGCCACGACCATCATCGGCCTCGACGTCGACGAGAAGAAGCTCGCCGCTGCCGAGGAGCTCGGCGCCACCCACACCCTGTGCACCAAGGACCTCTCGCCGCAGCAGGTGGCGACGAAGGTGCAGGAGCTCACCGACGGGTTCGGCGCGGATGTCGTGGTCGACGCCGTCGGCATCCCGCAGACCTACGAGACCGCCTTCTACGCCCGCGACCTCGCCGGTCGCGTGGTCCTCGTGGGCGTGCCCCGCCCGGACGTGGAGCTGACGCTCCCGCTGCTGGACGTGTTCGGGCGCGGGGGGTCGCTGAAATCCTCCTGGTACGGCGACTGCCTGCCCGAACGGGACTTCCCATACCTGATCGACCTGTTCCTCCAGGGCCGGCTGCCGCTGGATCGCTTCGTCACCGGGCGCACCGACCTCGCCGGCGTGGACGGTGCGCTCGACGCGCTCCACGAGGGCGACACCCTGCGCACCGTGGCGGAGGTGGCACGATGACCGCGCGACTCTCGCACGCCGTCACCTCCGGCACCTTCAGCCTCGACGGCGAGACCCATCAGGTGGACAACAACGTGTGGGTGCTCGGCGACGACGAGCAGTGCGTGGTGTTCGATGCCCCGCACGACATCGACACCGTCGTGGAGCTGGTCGGTGAGCGCGAGTGCGTGGGCATCCTGCTCACCCATGCTCATGACGACCATGTGCGGTTCGCTCCCGAGCTGTCCGAGACGCTCGAGGCACCGATCCTGCTGAACCCCGCCGATCGCGAGGTCTGGCAGCTCACGCACGGCGACCTGCCCTGGGACGACGACGTCGCCGACGGCGACATGTTCACCATCGCCGGCGTGAACCTCGAGGCGATGCACACCCCGGGACACTCCCCCGGCTCGACCTGCTACTACTCGGAGGAGCTGGGCGCCGTGTTCACCGGTGACACGCTCTTCCAGGGCGGCCCGGGAGCCACCGGGCGCTCCTTCTCCTCACGGGAGACGATCGAGGAGTCCGTGCGCGAGCGCCTGTTCGCTCTGCCCGAGGACACGGTGGTCCATACCGGCCACGGCCCGGACACCACGATCGGCACCGAGAAGCGGGCCGCGCAGGGCGACTGGCTCTGAGCCTCACCCGCTGAGTCGGAGACCGTGAGCGGCGGCGATCATCCTGCGATGGTCGCCGCCGCTCTGTGTCCGCTCCCGATGTCGCAGCAGGGACCTCGGGTGCCGACGGCGGTCATGGCAGCGTTCTGCCCCGTACCGTGGCGGCCGCTGCACTCCGGTGATCCGTTCGGGCGCTGCGCTCGCCCACATCGGGGGTGACGAATCGGCGTGCGGGCGGATCATGCCACCATGGCGTCATGCGCATCGCCTTGCCTTCCGCACCCTGGCAGAGAGCTGTCGTCCAGGGATCCGCGATCGCTGTGCTCGCGCTTGCCGTCAGAGCCGTCCTGGACGGTGGTGTGACGGGGCCGGCGATCGCGTTCGCCGGAACGTACGGTCTCCTCTACACGCTGATCGCCATCGCGTTCGCACGAGCAGCCCGCTCTCGGACCGGTCGCACCGACGATCGAGGAGCGCGAGAGAATCTCGAGGGTAGGTCCACCCGATCCAGTGGATGAGATCGGTTCAGCTGTCCGCGCGGTCGCCGACCGTGCCGGGCGAGTCGTCCCCACGGCTGGCCCCCGCAGTGGGCGCGGGCGCGCCGTCCCCGCTGCGCAGGCTCGCGAGGTACGCGTTGTACGCCTCGAGCTCCGCACCGCCGTCGCGCTCGGCCTTGCGGTCGTACTGGCGGGCACGGCGGTCCTCGGACTTCATCCAGAGCACGGCGACGATGATCGCGTAACCCACGGTGGGGATCTCCGAGATCGCCCACATGATCGTGCCGCCCCTCACCTGGATCAGCTCCAGCCGTTCGAGCGGGTACATCCCCAGGTCGGTGTACCAGCCCTCGGCGATCAACCAGGTCGCCGAGACCAGGGCGACGCCGAAGAAGGCGTGGAAGGCCAGGGTGACCAGCAGGGTGATCAGCTTGAGCACGGGGTTGATGGTCTTGGTGGAGGGATCGATGCCGATGAGCACCCAGGCGAACAGGTAGCCCGACCCCAGGAAGTGCACCGTCATCAGGAAGTGGCCGAGGTGGTGGTACATCGCCATCTCGAACAGGGGCGTGAAGTAGAAGACGACCAGCGAGCCGGCGAAGATCAGCCCGGCCAGCGGCGGTGCGGAGACCACGCGGGCGTAGCCGGAGTGCACCGCGGCCAGCACCCACTCGCGGATCCCGCGGGAGCCGTCGGTGCGCGGCGCCACGGCGCGCGAGAGCAATGTGACGGGGCCTCCCAGGGCCCACAGCGGCGGCACGATCATCATCATCGCCATGTGCTGGATCATGTGCGCGTCGAAGCGGAACTTGCCCCAGGCGGCGGCTCCCCCGCTCATCACCCAGGCGAAGGCCACGCAGCCGGCGACGAACGCCAGGGTGCGGTGCCAGGGCCAGACGTCCCCGCGCCGGGACAGGCGCACCGCGCCGGCGAGGTATGCCCCGGCCATCGCGACTGCGAGGGCGAGGGCGACCCAGTCCGGCTGGAAGAGGGTGAACATCGTGGTCGGGTCGAACTCCTGCTCCGGGGGCAGGAAGCCGACGAGCGAGAGCGTCTTGAGGTCCCCGACGGGCGGGATCGCCTGCGGCACCGGCGGCGCGGAGCGACCCAGGGCGATCGAGGCCCCGATCACTGCGGCCATGACCAGACCCTCGCTGAGGGCGAGGTGGCGGAACCGGATGCGGTCCCCGAGCCGGCGCCGCTGCTGCGCCCCGAACAGTGCGAGAACGATCAGTCCCAGTGCCTTGGCGAGCACCACGAGCCCGTAGCCGGTGCTGACGAGGTCGGCCCAGCTCGACAAGCGGATCAGCGCGCTGAGGAAGCCGCTGAACGCGAGGGCGACCACGGAGGCCAACGCCCAGGGCGAGAAGCGCTGGATGGTGGTGGCCAGGACGTCGTCGGGAAGGCGAGGGGCGAGCAGGGCGATGACGAGCAGGCCGCCGGCCCACACCGCGACGGCGATCAGATGCAGCGCCATGGCGTTGACGGCGTTGATGTGGTCGAGACTGGCTCCGGCGTGACCGGCCATGCCCAGCGCCCCGGCGGCGATGCCGGTGAAGGCGAGGCCCCAGCAGGCCAGTACCGTGGAGCGGGCCAGTGCGTAGCAGAGCGCGGCGAGCGCGGCGAAGACGGCGACGCCCATCTGGATCCGGCCGAGCGCGCCGCCCATCGCCACGTCCCAGACGTTCAGCGCCGTCCCCGCACCGGTGGCCTCGAGGCCCCCGAGCGGGATCTGTGCGAGGGCTGCGACGGCCCACAGCAGAGCACCGGCGGCGCCGAGCCGCACGGTGCGTCGACGCACCGGGTCCAGCACCTTGACCTCGCGGCGCGAGGGTCCGGGCAGCAGGAGCACGGCGGTGCCGCCCGCCCCGATGGCGATCAGCAGTCCCAGGTGATGCAGCGTCCGCACCACCGGAAGGCCCCAGGTGACCAGCGGGGACGCAGGGACCAGCGTGGCGGGCGACGAAGCGCCCGTGGCGGCCATGCCCGCCAGGGCGGCCACCACCGTGAGGACGAGCAGGAGCGGGAGGGTGAGCGCGACGCCGCGGCGGAGGAGAGTGGTCATGACCCTGCCTGCCGTCGCCGGAGGGTCTCGAACAGGCACACCGTCGCGGCAGTGTGCACGTTGAGCGATTCGGCCCGGCCGGCCAGCGGGATCCTCACCGCGAGCGGGGCGGTGGCGAGGGTGTGCTCGTCCAGGCCTCGCGCCTCGTTGCCCAGGAGCCAGGCGATGCGGCCGGGCAGCTCCGCGGTGAACAGCTCGTCGGCGGCGTGCCCGCTGGTGGCCGCAGCGGTGATCTCGCAGGCCGCGAGCTCGGCGAGCACGCCCTCGATCTCCGCGCCCGCGAGGACCGGGAGGTGGAAGAGGCTGCCGACGGCGGCGCGCACCGCTTTGGGGGAGTACGGGTCCGCGCAGGTACGGGTGAGCAGGACCAGGTCCGCACCGGCCGCATCCGCGGTGCGGATCAGGGTGCCAACGTTGCCGGGGTCGCGGACCTCGTGCAGCACGACCACGGTGAGCGGCCCCTGGCCGGGCAGGGCCCGCAGCGCCTCGGAGGCCAGTGCAGGCTCCTCCGCGGGCAGTGCGCCGACGGCGACCGCTCCTTGCGGGGTGACCGAGGCGCCGTCCGCCCCGTCGGCATCCTGGTCGCGGAGCATCGCGCGCAGAATCTGCTCGTCGACGATCCGCAGCGGGACGTCCGCGCCGCGGGCGAGCTGGCGCAGCTGGGGATGCTCGGCGTCGGCGCGCTCGGTGAGGAACACCTCGAGCGCGAGCTCGCCGCGGTGCTCGAGCAGCGATCGGACGGCGAACGGGCCCTCGATCCGGAATCTTCCCTGTCTGCGACGTGCAGAGCGCCCGGTCAGCGCCGCCACCTTCCGCACCCGCTCGGAGCGGGGGGAGGTGATCGGGGACTGATCCGGGCGCTCGGTCATCGCGTCGTGGGGCGCGATGTCAGGCTGCCGGGGCGTTGACGTCCTCGGGGAGGGCGTTCTTCGCGACCTCGACCAGAGCGGCGAATGCCGGGGCGTCGTTGACGGCGAGCTCAGCGAGCATGCGACGGTCGACCTCGACACCCGCGAGGCCGAGGCCCTGGATGAGGCGGTTGTAGGTCATGCCGTTGGCGCGGGCCGCGGCGTTGATGCGCTGGATCCAGAGCTGGCGGAAGTTGCCCTTGCGCTTCTTGCGGTCGCGGAAGTTGTAGGTCTGCGAGTGCAGCACCTGCTCCTTCGCCTTGCGGTACAGGCG
>JAAZLF010000423.1 GCA_012799425.1 Actinomycetales bacterium
CCGCAGTGGCGGTCCGCGAGTCTGCGGACCGCCACGGCGGATCGGCTCGGAGGATCATCCGATCGCGGCGGCGATCTCCTCGCCCGCGCCCTCCATGGTCGAGTGCGGGTCCGCGCCGCCGACGATGTTGGCCTGGGCGATGCCCAGCGGGCCCCAGATCGCCGCCATCGCCGGGATGGCCGGCATCGGATCGGCGGCCTCGGCGGCCTCGGCGAAGATCATCACGTGCTCGTCGGACGAGGCGATCTCCTCACGCAGCTCGAGGTTCACAGGAGGCAGCGGGTTCGCCTCGTACATGGCCTTGGCGACGTCCGGGGAGGACGCGACATCGGTCATGAACTGCTGGGCGAAGCCGGCGTTGGCCGCATTGGAAGCGACGTAGAAGGAGTTCACTCCGGCGAACGGTGCCGCATCCTCCATGCCCTCGAAGCCGGGGACGGGCGAGAGGGTGAACTCGAAGTCCGCCTCGCGCACATCGGCCAGGGCCCACGGCCCCGAGATCAGGTAGGCGGCCTTGCCCTCGGTGAACAGCGAGATCGAGTTGTCGCCGGTGATGGAGTTCTTCAGCACGCCCTGCTCGCTGAGCTCGGCGATCTTGTCGGCCGCGGCGAGCGAGCCCTCCTCGCCCACGCCGAGGTCGTTCGGATCGAGACCGCCCTCGGAGTCCTTGCCGAACAGGTAGCCGCCTGCCGAGGTGTAGAGGGGCTGCATGTGGTACGGATCGCCCTCCTCACCGATCGGGAGCGAGAGGATGTTCTCCGCACCGCCGGCCTCCGCCGCGGAGATGAGCTCCTCGATGGTGGAGGGGGTCGGGGCGTCGGTGAGGTCGTTGTTGGCGTACAGCGCGAGGGTCTCGACCGCGTAGGGCACCCCGTAGGTCTGGCCGTCGTAGGTGACCGCCTCGATGCCGACCGGGGCGATGGAGTCGCCGACGTCCGCGGGAAGCTGCACCGGGGAGATCGAGCCGTTCTGCACCAGGTTCCCGATCCAGTCATGGGCGCCCATGGTGATGTCCGGCCCGTTGCCGGCCTGGTTGGCGGTGATGAAGTTGCTCTGGAGCTCGTCGCCGGGGACGACCTCGACGACGACCTCGATGCCGTTCTCCTCGCCCCACTCCTTGGCGGAGGGCTCGAGCGCGGGTGCCTTCTCCTCGTCGGCCCAGATCACCAGGCGCCCCTCGGAGCCGCCGGCGGCACCGCCGGCGTCGGACGCGCCGCCGCCGGCGTCCCCGCCGGAATCGGAATCGCTGCCGCCGCAGGCGGCGAGGACGGTCATCGAGGCGGCGAGGCCACCCAGGGCGAGGAAGCTCTTACGACGGATCTGCACGTCTTCTCCTTTGAATCGTGGTCGTTCTCGACCGGTCCAGGACGTTGCCTGATGCAGCCACTCTAGATCCGGACGACGTCTTTGTGCAAGAATGCGCAAGAACTTGCAGATGACGATTGGGCCACGGTGACGATGCCGGACGGCCCGGAGGGAGGGTGTGATGGCACGGCTCATCGATATCGCGAAGACCGCTGGCGTCAGCGAGGCGACGGTCTCCCGGGTGCTCAACGGCCGGGAGGGCGTGAACGAGTCCACGCGCAGGTCGGTGATGGAAGTGGCACGACGGATGGGCCGTGATGTGGGGCCCGGGCCGAGCGCCGGGGGGTCCCTCGTCGGCGTGCTGGTGCCCGATCTCGACAACCAGGTGTTCACCGCCTGGGCCGAGCGCATCGAAGCGGAGCTCTTCGAGCGCGGAGCCTCCACCCTGGTCGCACTCCGCGCGCGGACGGTGGAACGCGAGCAAGAGATCTTGCAGCGCTTTCTCCACTGCGGCGTCGAGGCGATCATCGTGGTCTCCGGCCACCACGCCCAGGAGCGCGGGCCCGTGGACCACTACCGCGAGGTGACCGCCGCAGGGATTCCGCTGGTGCTCATCAACGGAGTGCAGGAGGGCCTCGACGCGGCCTTCCTCTCCACCGACGACGACCATGCCGTGCGCGTCGTGCTGAGCCACCTGCAGGAGCTCGGCCATCAGCGGGTCGGCCTCGCGGTGGGCGATGAGCACACCTGGCCGGTGCGGGAGAAGCTGCGTGCATTCGAAGCCGTGACCGCCGACTGGGCGGAGGAGCCGCAGCCGGTCGCCTTCACCGACTTCTCCTACGCGGGTGGCTACGAGGCGGCGCGAGACCTCGTCGAACGGGGCGTGACGGCCATCGTCTGCGGCTCCGACGTGATGGCGGCCGGTGCCCTCGAAGGCGTGCGCTCACAGGGGCTCAGCGTCGCCCGCGACATCTCGGTGGTCGGGTACGACGATGTCTTCTGGGCCTCGCTGACCAACCCGCCGCTGACCACGGTGCGCCAGGCCGTCGGCTCCCTCGCCCGGGCAGCGGTGCGCACAGCCCTCAGCGGCGGGGAGGGCTCCCGGCGTCCCGCCCGGACCCAGGTGGTGGTGCGGCCCCAGCTGATCGTGCGCGGATCGACCGCGGCTGCGCCCGACGGGGCCGCTAGCATGGAGCGGTGACCGCACCGAACAGCAACCGCACCAGCTACGACACCGCCCAGCAGCGCAGCGACAAGATCTGGTCCCAGATCGAGGCCGACCCCTCGGGACTGCGCATGCTCACCGGAGACCGCCCCACCGGCGCCCTGCACATCGGCCATTACTTCGGCTCGCTGCGCAACCGCGTGCGTCTCCAGGATGCCGGCGTGGAGACATGGCTGATCGTCGCGGATTACCAGGTGATCACCGACCGTGAGGTCGTCGGCGACATCAAGGGCTCCGTGCGCGAGCTGCTGACGGATTACCTGGCCGCAGGCATCGACCCCGAGCGCTCCACGATCTTCGCCCACTCCGCGGTGCCGGCGCTGAACCAGCTGATGCTGCCGTTCCTGTCGCTGGTCACGCAGCCCGAGCTCGAGCGCAACCCCACGGTGAAGGCCGAGCTCGCCGCCGCGGGGAAGTCGGCGATGGGCGGTCTGCTGCTGACCTACCCCGTCCACCAGGCCGCGGACATCCTCTTCTGCCACGGCAACCTGGTGCCGGTGGGCCGCGACCAGCTGCCTCACATCGAGCAGACCCGCGTGGTCGCGCGCCGCTTCAACGAACGCTACGCGGGCGGGGAGGAGTTCTTCCCCGAGCCCGACGCGCTCCTCTCCGAGGCACCGACGATCCTGGGCCTGGACGGCGAGCACAAGATGAGCAAGTCGCGCGGGAACACCGTGATGCTGCGCATGGATGCGGACGAGACGCTGAAGAAGATCAAGAAGGCCAAGACCGATTCCGATCGACAGATCACCTATGACCCCGAGGCGCGCCCCGAGGTCGCGAACCTGCTGACCATCGCCTCGGAAGCCACCGGACGCAGCCCCGAGGCCATCGCCGAGGAGATCGGTGACCGCGGCGCCGGGACGCTGAAGATCTACACCGCCGAGGCGCTCAACGAGCACCTCGCCCCGCTGCGTGCGCGCCGCGCCGAGCTCGAGCAGGACCCGGGCCACCTCTTCCAGGTCCTCCGTGCGGGCAACGAGAAGGCCAACGCCGAGGCGGAGGCGACCCTCGCGAAGGTCCGCGAGTTCATGGGGATGGTCTACTGAGACGCTGACCGCTGCGGCCGCGCCGGACGGTCGGCCGCAGCGTGACGCTCAGAACCTGCTCGAGCTCCCCGCGCCGGAGAAGCCGCCGCCCGAGTAGCCCGCGGTGCTGCCGGAGGCGGAGGGCGATCGGTGCGTCTCCAGAGCGCTGCTCGAGGTGTGGTGCCAGCTCGAATACCACAGCACCGGGCTGAGGTGCCAGAAGGTGGAGCCGGCACCGAGGTGCTCCATGCGGTGTCGCCGGGCCCGCAGCGAGAGGTACTCCTCGTCCACGACGTCGCCAGCGGCCTCCCGCAGCACCTCCTCCTCGTCGCCGTCCTCGGCGAGCCGGGCGATGTGCAGCTGCTGGAGACGGGAGACGGCGGCGGAGAGCTCCCCGGTGAGCGCGTCCAGGCGCTCGAGCGCCGAATCCACATCGATGCGGTCCTGCTGGAGCTGCGTGGTGAGCTCATCGAGCTCCGTGGAGATGCCGTCTCCGAGGCGGACCAGATCGGTCGCGGCCCGCTCCTCCTGCGCCGTCATCTCGGCACGGTCCTCCAGCACGCTGTCCAGCGCTGCCACGGAGTCCCTCAGAGGGTCGAGCTCCCGCTCCCAAGCCTCACGCCATCGGCCGCTGCGCTGCAGCAGATCGGCTGCGGCGATGATCGCGTCATCGGTGTCGTCGAGGAAGCCGACAGTGCGTTCGACGTCTCGGGCGAGCACCCGATGCCCGGAGCGCAGGCCCCAGCTCCAGGGCCGCTGCGACGCTGCGGGCAGCTGCTCGTGCAGCTGCTGTGCCTGGATGATCTTCTGCCCGTACTCCTCGTGGTCCCGCCGCGCGGCCTGCGCGTACGGCGAATGCTCCGGCAGGCGGCGGGCCGCGGAATCGGTCATGGCGCGCTTGGCGAGCACGTCCTGGAATCAGCAGCGGAATAGCCGTGGGCGGAGACGTCCAGGGTCATGACCACCAGATCGACCTCGGAGCGGAATTCCACCCCGTCGAGCTCTGCGGCGAGGGCCTCGTCGTCCACCGAATCGGTGGTGTCCAGCACGGTCACCGTCCGGGGCGGGGCCGCGAACGCAGGAGTGGGAGCGAGCACCGAGAGCGCGAGCAGCCCGAGCAGCAGGGCGATAAGTGCAGCGGGCACGATGCGACGCTGCCCCGGCCTGGCCGACGAGACGGCCCAGCGGTCCACAGGTGTCGGGGGCGTGAGGAGACTGGGCATGTCTCGACAGTACGAGCCGCCGGGTGTGCCGGGCCTCCGACGTTCGTCGGTGACGGGCCGACGGTTCGTCGGCGACGCGCGAGCCCTCGCATCCCGATTCCGAGGAGCCTGACCACGCGATCACCTGGCGCAGTTATGATCGAGCCAAGTGCACCTTAGAGCTCGCCCCAGGGCGGGCACCGCAACGTCAAGGAGAAGCATGCCCATCTACGAGAACGTCTCCGAGCTGGTCGGCCGCACCCCGCTGGTCAAGCTGAACCGCCTGGGTGACGACGTGAAGGCCACCGTCCTGGCCAAGCTCGAGTTCTACAACCCCGCCAACTCCGTCAAGGACCGCATCGGAGTGGCCATGATCGATGCCGCGGAGCAGTCCGGGCAGCTCCAGCCCGGCGGCACCATCGTCGAGGCGACCAGCGGGAACACGGGCATCGCCCTGGCGATGATCGGCAGCTCGCGGGGCTACAGGGTCGTGCTGACCATGCCCGAGTCGATGTCCAAGGAGCGGCGCATGCTGCTGCGCGCCTACGGTGCCGAGCTGATTCTCACCGAGGCTCCCAAGGGCATGAAGGGCGCTGTCGAGAAGGCCGAGGAGATCGCCGCCGAGCGCGGCGCGGTCCAGGTCCGCCAGTTCGACAACCCCGCCAACGTCGAGATCCACCGTCGCACCACCGCCGAGGAGATCTGGAACGACACCGAGGGCGCCGTCGACGCCGTCGTCGCCGGGATCGGCACCGGCGGCACCATCAGCGGTGTCGGCCAGGTGCTCAAGGAGCGCAAGCCCGAGGTGAAGATCATCGCGGTCGAGCCGGAGGAGTCGGCGATCCTCAACGGCGGCCAGCCCGGCCCTCACAAGATCCAGGGCCTCGGCGCGAACTTCGTGCCCAGCATCCTGGACCGGGAGATCTACGACGAGGTCCTCGACATCGACGCGGAGACGTCCATGGAGCGTGCCCGCTCCGTCGCCGCGAGCGAGGGCCTGCTGGTGGGAATCTCCTCCGGTGCGGCCATCGAGGCGGCCGCACGCGTGGGCTCCCGTGAGGAGTTCGCGGGCAGGACCATCGTCGTGGTCGTGCCCTCCTTCGGCGAGCGCTACCTCTCGACCCCGCTGTTCGCGCAGTACGCGGACTGAGGCGGAGCCGCTCCATGGCGAAGAGCCCGCTCGACCGGGTGATGAGCACCGTCGCGAGGGTCCGGGAGGACCTCGCGGCGGCGCACCGTCGCGACCCCGCCGCGACCGACGACCTGGCGATCCTGCTGACCTCCCCCGGGCTGCACGCGATCTGGACCCACCGGGTCGCACACCGTCTGTGGAAGCGCGGGGCGAAGCTGCCGGCGCTGGTCCTGGCCCAGGGGGCCCGCTCGCTCACCGGGGTGGAGATCCATCCCGGAGCCACGATCGGGCGGCGCTTCTTCATCGACCACGGCATGGGCGTGGTCGTGGGGGAGACGGCCGAGGTCGGCGACGACGTCATGCTCTACCACGGCGTCACCCTCGGCGGCCGGTCGATGGAGCGCGTCAAGCGCCACCCCACGGTCGAGGACGGGGCGACCATCGGCGCCGGCGCACGAGTTCTCGGACCGGTCGTCATCGGCGAGGCGGCGCAGATCGGCGCCAACGCCGTGGTGGTCAAGGACGTCCCCGCCGAGGCCACCGCAGTCGGCATCCCGGCGAAGGTGCGCAGCGGCGCCGCCCACCCCGAGGAGCAGATGGATCCCGCGATCTGGATCTGAGCTGCGGACGCCTGCCTCAGGACAGGAACGGATCCAGGAACGAGGTGCCGCCCACCTTGTGGATCGCGCGCTCCCACGCGGGGAGCACCTCGTGGGCGTCCTCGGCGATCACATGATCGAAGAAGGTGCGCGCGGTCTCCGGCGGATCGATGTCCACGAGCACCGTGGTCGCGCCGTGCTCCGCCGCGAGCGGTGCCAGCTGCGCGGCGGGGAAGACCACCCCGCTGGTGCCGACGGCGACGAACAGATCCGCACGCTGCGCCAGCCGCATCGCCAGCTCCAGCTCGGCCCGGGGGAGCGACTCGTCGAAGAGGACCACATCCGGCCGGGTCCGGGCGCCGCACCGCGGACAGCGGGCGGGCACGCCGTGATCCTCTGCCGAGGGTCCCGCAGCCGGAGCCAGGGGAGCCTTCCATGAGCAGCTCTGATCGAGGCACACGGCGTGCAGTGCGCTGCCGTGCAGCTCTGCGACCACCTCGCTGCCGGCGGCCTGGTGCAGGCCGTCGATGTTCTGCGTGATCACCGGGGCGCCGAGGCGAGCGATCGCGCGGTGGCCCGGCGTGGGGCCGTGGTCCAGGGCGATCCCGGCCATGCGGCCCCACACCTCCCACAGCTGCGGCAGCGAGTCGGGCAGCAGCTGCGCGTGCATGGCCCGCTCCGTCTCCGGCTCGAGGGCCCACAGCCCGTCCGGTCCGCGGAACGTGCCCAGCCCGGTGCGGGCGCTGATGCCCGAACCGGTGAGGAACACGATCTCGCGGTGCTCGGAGCCCGGTGCGAACCGTGCAGAAGGGGTCACCACTCCTCGTGCTCCCGGGAATCCCAGGCGGACTCCTCGCCGAGATCCAGCGTGGCCAGCAGAGCGCGGTCCTCGTCATCGAGCGTGATCGCCTCGAGGGACGCGTTGTCGAGCTGACGCTGCGGGTTCGTGGACTTGGGGATCACCACGATGTCCTGGTCGATCGCCCAGCGCAGCGACACCTGCGAGGGTGCCACGCCGTGCTTGCGGGCGACCTTGCGCAGCGCGAACTGCTCACCCAGCCCTTCACGACCGCCCAGCGGGCCCCAGGCCTGGGTGACGATGCCGTGCTCACGATGGAAGGCGACGGCCTCCGGACGCTGCAGCGCGGGGGAGAGCTGGATCTGGTTCACCTCCGGGGTCACGCCGGTGGCATCGATCAGCTCCTGCAGCTGCTCGGGACGGAAGTTGGAGACGCCGATGTGCAGCGCCAGTCCCTCCTCCTTGAGGTCGATCAGGGTGCGCCAGGTCTCGAGCGTGAGCCCGCGGGAGGGGTTGGGCCAGTGGATGAGGACCAGCGCGGCGCGCTCGAACCCCAGACGGCGCAGTGAGCCCAGGTAGCCCTCGCGGGCGGCCCTGCGGCCCTGGTCGCCGCCGGCGATCTTGGTCGTGATCAGCACATCGTCGGGGTCGACCCCGCTGCCGCGCACGCCATCGCCGACCGAGGCCTCGTTGCCGTACTGCGCCGCGGTGTCGATGAGCCGGTAGCCGGAGCGGACCGCGGACTCCACGGCTCGGGCGCCCTCGACGCCCTTCATGCTCGAGGTGCCGAAGCCGATGAGCGGGAACGACGAACCGTCGGCGAGGGCGGTGCTGGGGATGGACAGCGCGGATGCGGACATCAGGACCTCCTGGAGAGTGCGAAGGGGCTGTGCCAGCGTAGCCATCTCCGCGCCCTGGTGGTGCGGCGGGCACGGCAGTTCCGCCACGCGGACGCCGAGCGCTCTGCTAGCGTGCTCGCACCCCGACCCCCGCAGGAGCGCCATGGCCGCCTCATCGCCGCAGCGGACCGGAGTGCATGACGAGATCTCCCCGCTGCGACGGGTGATCGTCCACGCTCCGGGACCCGAGCTCGAGCGGCTCACGCCCGACACCCGGGAGCAGCTGCTCTTCGACGAGGTGCTGTGGAGGGATCGCGCGCAGGCGCAGCACCGCGAGTTCACGGCCCTGCTGCGCCGCGAGGGCGTCGAGGTGCTCAAGCTGGGCGAGCTGCTCGTCGACCTGGTGGCCGACACGGCCCTGCGCGAGGACCTGCTGGACCGCGCCCTGGACCCCTCGGTGCTGGGGGACATCGCCGTCCAGGACCTCCGGGGCGCGCTCGCCGACCATGGCCCGAGACAGCTCGTGGACGTGCTCATCGGGGGGATCACAGTCGGTGAGCTGCGCGCGCTGGGCGTCGCGCCACGCTCCATCGCGCTGCAGCGGGTGGGGGAGGAGCACCTGGTGCTCGATCCGTTGCCGAACCATCTGTTCACCCGGGACCCCTCGGCCTGGATCGGCGACGTCGTCTCGGTCAGCCCGATGCGCCATCCGGCACGCAGCCGCGAGAGCCTGCACCTGGAGATGATCTACCGCCATCATCCGCACTTCGGCGGGCCGGCCGCGCCACGGCGCATCGTGGGCAGGGACGGGGCGGGAGCAGCGACGGTCGAGGGAGGGGACGTGATGATGCTGTCCTCGGGCGTGGTCGCCGTCGGCATGTCGGAGCGCACCAGCGCCGTC
>JAAZLF010000424.1 GCA_012799425.1 Actinomycetales bacterium
ATCAACGACTCCGAGGCCGAGGGCATCGTGATCATCCACCAGGAGCTCGCCCTGGTGCCCCACCTGTCGATCGCCGAGAACATCTTCCTGGGCAACGAGCAGTCCACGGCCGGCGTGATCAGCTGGCACGAGACCAACGCCCGGGCCGCCGAGCTGCTGGCGCGGGTGGGTCTGAAGGAGAAGCCCGTCACGCCCGTCGGCCAGCTCGGCGTGGGCAAGCAGCAGCTGGTCGAGATCGCCAAGGCGCTGTCGAAGAACGTGAGCCTGCTGATCCTCGACGAGCCCACCGCGGCTCTGAACGACGACGACTCCGAGCACCTGCTGGGCCTCATCCGCGGATTGCGGGACCAGGGCGTCACCAGCATCATCATCTCCCACAAGCTCGGGGAGATCGCCGCGATCGCCGATGCCACGACCGTCATCCGGGACGGCTCGACCATCGAGACCATCGACATGCGGGTGCCCGAACAGGACAGGCACACGCTGGTCCCCCGCATCATCAAGGGGATGGTCGGGCGCGAGATGGGCAGCCTCTATCCCGAGCGCAGCGCCGAGATCGGCGAGGAGATCCTCCGGATCGAGGACTGGCACGTCGGCCACCCCACCCAGCCCGGCCGCGTCGTCGTGGACGGCGCCTCGCTGAATGTGCGGGCGGGCGAGGTGGTGGGCATCGCCGGGCTGATGGGCGCCGGGCGCACCGAGCTCGCGATGAGCGTGTTCGGCCAGTCCTACGGCCGCGACATCTCCGGCACCGTCTCCATGCACGGCCGTCCGGTGCGGATCCGCACCGTCGCCGACGCTATCGACGCCGGCATCGCCTACGTCTCCGAGGATCGCAAGCAGTACGGGCTGAACCTGATCCAGGACATCCGCACCAACGTCACCGCCGCGGCGCTGAAGAAGGTCACCTCCGGAGGCTGGATCAACGGCAACGAGGAGATCGCGGTCGCCGAGCGCTACCGCTCCTCGCTGAACATCAAGACGCCGACGGTGATGGCGACCGTCGGCAAGCTCTCGGGCGGCAATCAGCAGAAGGTGGTGCTCAGCAAGTGGCTGTACACCGAGCCCGAGCTGCTGATCCTCGACGAGCCCACCCGCGGCGTCGACGTCGGCGCCAAGTACGAGATCTACTCGATCATCAACGAGCTCGCCGAGGCGGGCAAGGCCATCATCGTCATCTCCTCGGAGCTTCCCGAGGTGATGGGCGTGGCCGATCGCATCTACACACTGTCCGCGGGTCGCATCACCGGCGAGGTCGCCACCCAGGACGCCACCCAGGAGCACCTCATGGAGCTCATGACCATGGAGAGGGAGTGAGGGCGGCTCATGGCCGGAACTTCTGACATCAAGGAGCTGCTCACGCGCAACATGCGCTCCAGCGGCATCTACATCGCGTTCGTGTTCATCATCCTGCTGTTCACGTTCCTCACCAAGGGCGCTCTTGTCAGCCCCGGCAACCTCACCAACCTGGTGCTGCAGTACTCCTACATCCTGATCCTCGCGATCGGCATGGTGCTGATCATCGTGGCCGGGCACATCGACCTCTCGGTGGGCTCGGTGGTCGCGCTGACAGGAGCTGTCGCCGCCGTGGTGGTGATCGGGAACGGCCTGCCCTGGTGGGTGGGCGTGCTCGCGGCCCTGGGCACCGGCGTGCTGGTGGGCCTGTGGCAGGGCTTCTGGGTGGCGTACGTGGGCATCCCCGCCTTCATCGTGACCCTGGCCGGCATGCTCATCTTCCGCGGCCTGACCATGCAGG
>JAAZLF010000425.1 GCA_012799425.1 Actinomycetales bacterium
CGGGGGTGCCGTCCTCGAGGATGCGTCCGTCCTCGAGCCACAGCACCCGGTCCAGCCCCGCGACGGTGGTCGCGTCGTGGGTGATCGAGATGGTGGTGCGGGAGCGGGAGAGCTCCCGCAGGGACTCGTTGACCTGTGCCTTCGAGGCCGGGTCGAGGCCGGTGGTGGCTTCGTCGAGCACCACCACAGGGGCGCGGCGGATCATGGCGCGGGCGATCGCGATCCGCTGTCGCTGCCCACCAGAGAGGGTGTCGCCGCGGTTGCCGAGCACGGTGTCGTACCCCTCCGGCAGGCCGAGGATGAAGTCGTGGGCGCCGGCCCGGCGGGCGGCCTCCTCGATCTCGATGTCGGAGGCGTCGCGGCGGCCGAATCGGATGTTCTCCCGCACCGATTCGGTGAAAAGCACCGACTCCTGCGGCAGGAGGGCGACGTGGCGGCGCAGATCGGCGAGGGTCACCGTGCGGGTGTCATAGCCGCCGACGCGGATCCGTCCCTGCTCCGGCTCGTTCAGCCGCAGCAGGTAGGAGACCAGCGTGGATTTGCCACCGCCGGAGGGGCCGAGGATCCCGATGTGCTGGCCGGCGGGGATGCGCAGGGTGAGTCCGTCGAAGAGGGGGCGGCCGTGGCCGTCGGGGGAGGTGATGTCGGTGAGGTCGATCGTGCCGCGCACGTCGCGCATCGGCACGGGGCGTTCGGGCCCGCGGATCTCGATCTCCTCGTCGAGGAGGTCGGCGATGCGCTCCCCGGAGGCGGAGGCGCGGGCGATGCGGCCGGTGTACTTGGCCATGTCGCGCAGCGGCTTCATGGCGATCTTGAGGTAGGTCAGGAACAGCACCATGTCGCCCGGGGTCATCGCCCCGCGCAGCACCTGCAGGCTGCCGGCGACCAGCACGGCGCCCTGGGCGACGCCCACCAGCACGTCGGTGGCGCGCTCGAGGCCGGCGGCCAGCTTCTTGGCCTTCACCCCGGCCTTCATGGCCTTCTCGTTGCCGCCGGCGAACTCGTGGGCGACGGTCTGCTCGAGGCCGTAGGACTGGACCACGCGGATCGCTCCGAGCGCTTCCGCGGCGGCGCCCACGAGGGAGCCCTCGCCCTTGCGGGTGGAGCGGGAGGCGCGCACGATCTTCGGGGAGGAGCGGCGCGACAGCAGCAGGTAGGCCAGGCCGGTGGCGATCACGATGGCGGACAGGATCGGGTCCAGGATCACCATCACCACCAGCAGCACGGACAGGGTGATGAGGTTGCCGATCAGCGGCAGCCCGGCGGTGACGGCGACGTCCTGAAGGCGCCCCACGTCCCCCACCAGGCGCTGGGAGGTGTCGCCGATCGAGGCGCGCGAGTGGTAACGCAGCGACAGCGCCTGGACGTGGTCGAACACGCGGGTGCGCAGCTCGGTGGCGATGCGCGCGCCGACCTTCGCGAACGACACGGTGGCCAGGTAGTTCGCGCCGGCACGGCCCGCGATGATCACGGCCAGGCCGAGCGCGGCGGCGATCACGGTCTGCTCGATGTTCAGGCCGAAGGGTGAGGCGTCGGCAGGGAGGTCCGCGCCGAGCGCCGAGGTGACGGCGTCCACCGCGTACTTCAGCGGCCACGGCTCGAGCACCCGGAAGGCGACATCGAGCAGCAGCCCCACCATCCCCAGCAGGCACAGCAGCAGATGGCGCGGCAGGTGCGGGCGGATGACCTGCAGGGTGCGGCGCAGGGCCGACGGGTCCAGGCGCTCCTTCTTCGGCACGGCGGAGGTGCCCAGCAGTCGGCGCGGGCCCAGGCCCGTGCGGGAGGTGCCGACGGCCATCAGGTCCTCACCTCCGCGGGCGCCTCCAGGCGCTGCAGCAGCTCACGGCAGCGGATCCGCCAGTCGTGCTCGCGCACGGCGGCCTCGCGGGAGGCGACGGCGAGGCGGGTGCGCCGGGCGGGGTCGGCGGCGAGCTCGTCCAGGGCGCGTGCGAGCGCGTCCACGTCGCCGGGCGCGACCAGCACGCCCAGCTGCCCGCGGCCGAGCAGGTCGGGGATCGTGCCGATCGCGGAGGCGATCGTGGGCAGCCCGGCGGCGAGGTACTCGTACACCTTCAGCGGGGAGAAGTAGTGCTCCCCGGCCGGGTAGGGGGCGGTGGCGATGTCCAGGCCGTGCAGGATCCCGGGCACGTGCTCGGGCGCGACCGCGCCGCGGAAGCGGATCCGGTCCTCGATGCCGAGCTCCGCGGCGAGCAGCTCGAGCTCGGCCTGCTGCGGGCCGGTGCCGCAGATGTCCAGGCGCAGGTTCTCCCGGGTGCGGGCGAGGGCGCGCAGCAGCAGGTCGGTGCCGTGCCACGGCTTGAGGGTGCCCACGAAGCCGACGGTCACCGGGGAGCCCGGGCCGGGGGCGGTCACGGGCCGGTTCGCGGGGGTGATGCGGCGGGTGTTCACGCCGTTGGGGGTGACGATCACGCGGGCGGGATCGGCGCCCTCGTCCAGGGTCCATTCCGCCACGGCCTCGCTCACGCAGGACAGCACGCTCGCGCCGTGCAGCTGCCGCAGCGTCGCGGCCAGGGCCGCGGGCTCGTCGGCCAGGCTGCGGTGCTGGCGCTGCTCGGCGATCAGCGGGGCATTGACCTCGAGGATCGACGGGATCGGGGCGGCGGCACCGGTGGAGGGGTCCGAGAGTCGGGCGGCGACGTCGGAGAACAGCGAGTAGCGCTCGTACACCAGGTCGAAGCCGCCCGCGGCGATCTGCGCGGCAATCGCGGCGGCGGCCTCGGCGACGGCCTGCTCACGCTCGGCACCGGTGCCCCTGGGCAGGCGGTGGCGGCGCACCTCGAGATCGGTGAGGTCGGCGGGGATCTCGTCATCGGTGCGGGTGCAGAAGACGGTCACCTCGTGCCCGTCGGCCCGCAGCGCACGGATGACCTCCTGGACGTGCACGGAGGCACCCTTGGTGCCGAAAACCCCGATGCCGGGGTCGAGCAGTGCGTAGGCGATCCTCATGGCAGGGTCCTTCCGGCGGGGGTGAACGGCAGGGCGGCCGACGGGGATCCGGCCGGGGCCAGCGGCTGCGCGGGCGCCGCCGAGGTGGCGGGGGCGGCCGGGGTGGCGGGGGCGATGACCTCGAGCGGCTGGGTGGGGATGGTGCGATGCGCCGAACGCTCGGCCAACGCGTGCAGGGTCGCCGCCTGGCCGCGGGAGTCGTACTGCGCCTCCACCAGCTCACGCGCCGCAGCAGTCCTGGCCCGTCGGTCCGTCGCGGGATCGAGCGCCTCGCGCACCGCCGCGACCAGGGCGGGGGTGTCGCCGGAGGGGACCAGCCAGCCGGTGCGTCCGTCGATGATCACCTCGCCGACCGCGGTCACCTCGGCGGCTACGCACGGGATGCCGGTGGCCATCGCCTCGAGCAGCACGGTGGGCAGGCCGTCGGCGTTCCCGTCGGCCCCGATCACGAACGGGGCGACGAACAGATCGGCCTGTTCGAGCAGCACCCGCACCTCCTCCTGGGTGCGCGGGCCCAGCAGACGCACCTGCTCCTCCAGGCCGAGCTCGCGGATCTGCGCGGCGAGCTGCTCGCGCAAGGGGCCGTCTCCGACGATGTCGGCCCGCACCTCACGGCCTTCGCCGCGCAGCGCATGAACGGTGTCGATCAGCTGGTCGAAGCCCTTCTTCTCCACCAGACGCCCCACCCCGAGCAGCTGTGGCACGGTCCCGAGAGCGGTGTGGTCGCGGAACGGGAAACGCTCGAGCTCGAGGCCGTTGCGCACCAGCTCCAGCCGTGCAGTCTCCTCAGCGCCGAAGCGGGCGCCGAGATGCTGACGGTTGTACTCGCTGATGGTGATGGCGTGATCAGCGTCGCGGAGCTTACGGGCCAGGTCCTCGTCCTCCACATCGCGGTGGAAGATGTCCTTCGCATGCGCGGTGAAGGAGAACGGCAGGTCGGTGACCAGCGCCGCGAGCCGTGCCACGGTCGTGGCCATCGAGGCGAAATGGGCATGCAGGTGCGTGACGCCGTGCTCCCTGGCGAGCATCGCCACCGCGAGAGCCTGCTCGGCATCGTCGGCGCCGGCGCCCACCAGCTCGTGCAGCTGCGCGGACATGCCGCCTGCCAGCTCGGGTTCGGACATCGCCGCGCCCCACACCTCCCACAGGCGGCGCGGGCTCGCCGAACGACCCACCTGGAGGACCGGGGCCTGCACCCGGGCCAGCTCCGGATGGAAGCGGGCATCGCTGGGCGGGCGCAGCGAGAAGATCACTATCTCCTCCCCCGCCGCCTCACGGGCGAGGATCTCCGAGACGATGAACGTCTCCGAGAAGCGGGGGTACATCTTCAGCACATAGCCGATGCGAGCGGGACGATCAGCCGACATGGCGGGACACCTCCGGGACAGCAGGGACGGACGCGGACAGGAGCTGGGCGGCCAGCGGAGCGATGAGGGCCAGGCCGTCGAGGTCGATGTGGCTGCGATCGGTGCGGCCGGTGACCGAGCGGGCCCACCAGTCGGTGATGTCCTCGGCGGTCACCGCCTCGGCATCACGGGTCTCGACCGCGCCGAGGGTCGCCAGGGCGCGTGCCCGGCGCGGCTGCTCCTGACGCCGTCGGCTGCGGGGCACCACTAGGGCGGGCGTGGCAGTGGCCATCACCTCGGCCATCGTGTTGTAGCCGCCCATGCACACCACCGAGGCGGCCTCCGCGATCAGCTCGGGGACGTCCGGGGCGCTGCGCACCACGGAGGTCGATGCGCTCGTCGCAGCGGCCAGCCCGCGGATCTCGGCGATCTCCTGATCGGGCATCTGCGGACCGGTGATCAGCAGGTGACGATGCCCTTCGGGCAGGCGAGCGGACGCGGCCAGGCGGGCGAGATCCGCGCCGTCCGAGCCACCGCCGAGGACGGTCAGCACGTACGGGGGCGCCGGCTTCAACGAGGCGCGGGACGTGGTCGCGACACGTCCGGCAGGCCGGCCGTGGGCGAGATAGCCGGTGGCGGTGGCGAGCTGCGCGAGGGCGGGCGGCAGCTCCCCGGTCAGGCGCGGGTCGTAGACGCGGTCATCGCCGTAGATCCACACCTCATCGAGCAAGGAGGCCACGCGCTCGGCGCCTCCCAGCGCCTCCCACTCCGCAGCGGCCACGCGCGGCGTATCGAGCACATCGCGCAGGCCCAGCACCGTGGCGGTGCCGCGGGCGCGCAGGTTCGCGAGCACCGGCCGCAGCTCCCCGTCGATTCCGAAGGGGTGACGGTCGGCGATGAACAGCGCCGGGTCCAGCGCGGCCAGGGCGGCATCGATGGTGGCGCTGCGCAGGTCCCGCAGGGCCGCGGGTTCCATGCCGAGGCTGCGCGGGCCGTACCCTCCGCGGGTGCGGGTCATGCCCGGCAGCACCAGCCAGTCCCAGCCCTCGGGCAGCGGGTCCCGCCCGGCGTCGGCATGACCGGCGATGAGCAGCCCGCCGACGCTGCCGCCGGTCAGGGCCGGCAGGTGCTCGGCGAGCGCATAGGCGAGAGCACGGTTGCGCCGGGCATGACCCAGACCCACGGAATCGTGGGAGTACAGCGCGATCGTGGTGTCCATCGGGCCCTCCTGATCGTTCGGTGACGATCAGAAGAGTGGCAAGTGGCGATGAGGCGTCGATGAGGTGTCGATGAGACGACTCTCATCGCGGAGGAGGTGCCGGGGGGACCTGGGGTGATGGGGCACCGGGCAACCTGGGGCGATGAGGCGCCGGGGCGGCTCACCAGCCGGATCCGTGCCGGGGCAGGCGGCCCACCGATGTGCCGAGCGCGGACCTCACGAGTACTGGCGTCCTGGCGACCTCTGCGGAGGTATCGGCATACTCATCGCCCCGGCGCCAGTACTCGACCATCCACCGACCGAACAGGCCGGCGCGCGCCCGCCCACCGACCGAACCAGCCAGCACACGCCCACGCACCGACCGAACAGGCAGGTGCGCGCCCACGCACCGCCCGAACAGGCCAGTGCGCGGCCGCAGACGGCACCGGGCCGGCCGCGCTCAGGTTCGGGCGAGCGCCTCGGCCGCGCTGTCCGGTGCGGGTGCGACCGGGCCGCGGCCCAGGGCGCGCAGCTCCCAGCCGGCCTCGGACCAGCGGCGGGCATCGAGCACGCTGCGGCCGTCGAGGATCCGCGGCGCAGCGACCAGGCCGGCGGCCCGGGAGGGATCGAGCTCGCGGTACTCGCTCCATTCGGTCAGCAGCACCGTCAGCTCGGCGCCGCGCAGCGCGGTGTCCAGGTCGCTCTGCACTCTCAGCTCGGGCATGCGGCGCAGGGCGTTGTCGAGTGCCTGGGGGTCGGTGACGGTGACCTCGGCTCCGGCGGCGGTCAGGCGGTCGGCGACGTCGAGGGCCGGGGAGTCGCGCACGTCGTCGCTGTCCGGTTTGAACGCGGCGCCGAGCACGGTGATGCGGCGCCCGGCCACGGTGCCCAGCATCTCGCCGGCGAGCTCGACGACCTTGGCGCGGCGACGCTCGTTGATCATGTCGACCTCCCGGAGGAAGCCGAGGGCCTGGCCCACGCCGTTCTCCTCGGCGCTGGCGAGGAAGGCGCGGATGTCCTTGGGCAGGCAGCCGCCGCCGAACCCGACCCCGGCGCGCAGGAACTTCGCGCCGATCCGGTCGTCCATCCCGATGGCGTGCGCGACGTCGGTGACATCGCCGCCCACGGTCTCGCACATCTCGGCGATCGCGTTGATGAAGGAGATCTTGGTGGCGAGGAAGGCGTTGGCGGAGACCTTCACCAGCTCGGCGGTCTCATAACCCATCACCAGGCGGGTGACCCCGTCGGCGAGCAGCTGGGCGTAGACCGCATCGAGCATCTCCACGGCCTGCCGCGGGCCCTCGGGGTCGCGCACCCCGTAGACGAGGCGGTCCGGCTCGAGGGTGTCCTTGACGGCGAAGCCCTCGCGCAGGAACTCGGGATTCCACATCAGGGTCACGCCCTCGATCTGCTCGAGGCCGGCGGCGAGCGTCCGGGCGGTGCCGGCGGGGACGGTGGATTTTCCGACCACGAGCGTCGGTGCGCCGTCACGGGACGGGAGCACGGCGCGCAGCGATTCGGTGGCGGCCTCGAGATGGGAGAGGTCGGCACCGAAGCCGTCGGCCCGCTGTGGGGTGCCCAGGCCCAGGAAGTGCACGTCGGCGCCGGCGATGTCGGTGTAGTCGGTGGTGAAGCGGAGCTTCCCGCTGGCGAGCCCGCGCTGCAGGATCTCGTCGAAGCCCGGCTCGTGGAACGGAGCGTGCCCGGACTGGAGCGCGTCGACGCGGGCCGCGTCGACATCGAGCCCGATCACCTCGTGGCCGAGCTCGGCCATGGCTGCGGCGTGCACCGCCCCGAGGTATCCCACTCCGATCACGGAGATCACCATCAACGTCGCTCCTTCCTCGCCGGAGCAGGTCCTGCCCGGTCTGTGGAGGGCACCGTGGCAGACACAGGTGGACAGGAGGTGTCCTCTCGATGGAGCGCAGGGGTCGCTGCGCTCCGACGGGCCCGGTCCGTGCCGTGCGGCGCTGCTCCATGCCTGCGGGCCCGCGGGCCCGGCCGTTCTCAGCCGGCGGTCTCCGAGGTGCTGCGAAGCCAGACCGCGAGCCAGCTGTCGGGATCGTCGGCGAGCTCTGCAGGGGCGCCGTCCTCGGCGAGGGCCCCGGCCTCGAAGCACAGCACCCGGTCGGCGTCGAGGATCGTCTCCGGTTCACGACTGCTGATCAGGGCGGTGCGGCCGGCGGTGAGGGCGCCCAGCGCCCGCTGCACGGCGTCCCGTTCGGCGGGCATGAGGTCGGCGTCGGCGTCCTCGAGCACCACCACGGGGGCGTCGCGCAGCAGGGCGCGGGTGATCGCGAGGCGGCGACGCTGCCCGTCGGTCAGGGCGGCGCCGCGGCGGGCGAGGTGGGTGTCGTACCCGTCGGGCAGCAGCGTGATGAAGTCATCGGCCCCGCTGCGCCGGGCGGCGTCGACGATCTCGTCGTCGCTCGCATCGGGACGGCCCGCACGGATGTTCTCGCGCACGCTCTCGCTGAACAGTGCCGATTCGCGCTGCACGACGGCGAGGCCGCTGCGCAGGTCGGCGAGGGAGAGGGCACGGGTGTCGTAGCGGTCCAGCAGCACGCGTCCGCTGTCGGGCTCGTCGAAGCGCAGCAGGTAGGAGATCAGGGCGGAGGCCTCGGCCCCGTCCCGGCCCACCAGGGCGACGTGCTCTCCGGCGGGGATCACGAGCGAGACCCCGTCGAACAGCGGGCCGCGCCGGCCTTCGGTGCTCACCGCGGAGTAGACGATCTCGCCGCGCAGGGCGCCGATCTGCTGTGCACGGCCGGGCTCGGTGATCGCGGCACGGTGCTCGAGCAGCTCTCCCACCCGGTCGCCCGCGGCGACGATGGCGCGCAGGCCGGTCGAGTGCTGGACCACCTCACGGGCGAGGACCACGGCGATCAGCACGGCGGCGACCACCATCGTCAGCTCGCCCGGGGTCATGGTGCCGGCGTTCATCCGCCAGCCGCCCAGCAGCAGGGCCGCGCCGACGCCGAGCCCGGTGATCAGCTCGGTGACGAAACCGCCGACGGCTCGGCTGCGCCGGGCGGCGGAGCGGGAGCGCCCGGTGCGCTCGCCCAGTTCGGCGAGGCTGTGGGAGGCGCGCCCCTCGAGTCCGTACGACTGGATGGTGCGGGTGGCGGCGAGCAGCTCGTCGGCCGTCTCGGCCAGGAGCGTCTCGTCGGCGGCGGCGGCCGTCTCGCGGCGGCGCTGCCAGGTCAGGGAGACGCGGGCGGCCAGGGCGAACAGCGTCGCGGTGGCCAGCACGATCAGGGCCGCGATCGGTTCGACGACCAGCATCATCAGCAGCAGGGAGACCAGCGCGAGCAGTCCGGTCAGCAGCCGCGGGCCGGTGTGGGCGACCAGGTCCCGCAGCCGGGCCACGTCCTCGACGAGCGGGGAGGTGGTGCGGCCGAGGTCGTCGATGTCACGGCCCGGGCTGAGGCGGTGGAGGTGGTCCAGGAGCTGGCCGCGCAGGTCGGTGGCCACTCGGCCGCCCATACGGTTCAGGACCGAGACGGACAGGGCACGGAACCCTGCCTGCAGCGCGACCAGGGCGGCGAGCGCTCCGGCGGCGATCATCAGCGCGGTGCCCGGGTCGGAGCCGATGCCGGTGGGTGCGGTGGGCTCGGCCCCGGCGGCGACGAGCGCCGCATCGATCGAGAACTTCAGCGGGAACGGCAGCGCGACCAGCATCCAGATGCTCAGCACCAGGGAGACGAGGCCGACGATCAGGGCCGCGCGGTGGGCCTGGAGGTGCGGCAGCACCAGGTCGAGGGC
>JAAZLF010000040.1 GCA_012799425.1 Actinomycetales bacterium
CCGCGACCGCCCCGTCCGTGCCCGCGGCCGTCGTTCCACTCGCCCGAGCGGTGCTCGGACTCGGCCCAACGGCCCTGACCGCGACGGCGCTCATCGCGTCGGCCCCGGCCCCTGCCATGGTCCCGGTCGCGGCCGTTGCCCGGCCCGCGGCCCTTGTGGCCCGCGGTGGAGTAGACCTGGACCACGCTCGGACGCGGCACCGCGACCTCCTCGCCGCGCAGAGGCCCCTCGGGCACGAAGTCCGGGAAGTAGGAGGTGTGCGCTCCCCACTCACCGCCCTCACCGGGATGCTGGACCGCCACGAACACCGAGTCGTCCCGGTCATGGATCACCGGGCCGCAGGTCTCGGCATCGGCCGGGACCGCGAGGAACTGCTCGACGCGCCCGCGCTCGGGCCCCTCGAGGGTCACCTTGTGCAGCGCATCGGCGTAGCCGATCTTGCCGGGCTGGCCATCGGTCGAGATCCACAGGGTGCCCTGCGAGTCGAAGGCCAGGTTGTCCGGGCAGGAGATGGGGGAGACCTTCTCCACCGGGAAACCGGAGAAGTATGCGGACTCCGAAGTCTCCGGATCGCCCGCCAGCAGCAGCACGTTCCAGCCGAAGGATTCGGAGGTGTGGTCGCCGTCGTCCTCGATCAGCTCGATGACGTGGCCGTCGCGGTTGCCGCCCTCGGGAACAGCGACCGGATTGGCCTCGTCGACCGAGTCCGGGGCCCGGCCTGAGTTGTTCGTGAGCGCGATGTACACCTTGCCGGTGACGGGATTGGGCTCGACGTCCTCGGGACGGTCCATCTTCGTGGCACCCACCTCGTCGGCCGCGAGGCGAGTGTTGACCAGCACCTCCGCGACGGTGAAGCCCGGCACCAGCGACTCCTCGCCCCGCACCAGCGGGACCCAGGTGCCCGCGCCGTCGAAGGCGCCGTCGGAGGGAACCGCTCCCGAGCCGTCGATCTCGCCGGCGGGCGAGTCGCCCTCGAAGCGGGCGACGTACAGGGTGCCATCGGACAGCAGGGTCATGTTGTGCCCCCTGTCGCCCTCGCGGTACGTCTGCGCAGAGACGAACTTGTAGACGTAGTCATCGGCCTGGTCGTCACCGGAGTACACCACCGCGTGACCGTCCCGCGAGATGGTCACGGTCCCGGCCTCGTGCTTGAAACGGCCCAGCGCCGTGTGCTTGACCGGGGTGGACTCGGGATCCTCGGGATCGATCTCCACGATCCAGCCGAAGCGGTTCGCCTCGTTCGCGTAGCCCTCGTTGTTGAGGTTGAAGCGCGGATGGACCAGGTCCCAACGGCGCGAGGTGGGCCCGGGGGCGATGCCGATCCGCTCCTCCTCGGGTGCGCCGGTGCCGATGAAGTACTGGTCGAAGTTCTCCTCGCCCGAGAGCACGGTGCCCCACGGGGTGGTGCCGCCGGCGCAGTTGTTCAGCGTGCCCAGCACCGTGCGGCCCTCGGGGTCCTCGACCGTCGTCAGCAGCTCGGAGCCCGCGGCGGGGCCGTCCACGCTGAACGGGGTGAAGCCGGTGATGCGGCGGTTGCGGCGACCGCCGCGCACATACGACCACGGCTCGCCCTGCTTCTCGCGCTCGAGGTCCACGATGGACAGGCCGTGGGCGGCGATCGCGGCATCCACCACATCCTGGCGATTCGAGGAGAGCTGCTGCGGGGAGAACATGATGTTCTCGTTGGTGTACTCGTGGTTGGACACGAGGTAGCCGGCGCGGTCGTTGCCGCCGTCGGAGATGACGTTCAGGTAGTCGCAGTTGTAGCCGAACTGCGCGGACTGCGACTCCTTGGTCTGATTCTCGAGGTCGAACTCCGGGGAGTCCTCGAACAGCGGATCGCCCCAGCGGATGATCGGGGCCCAGTCGTACCCCTCGGGGACCGTCATGTCGTCCACCGTGCGCGGAACCGGATCGATCGCCTCGAAGCCGAGCTTCCCGCCGCCCTTGGGCGGGTTGCCATGATCGGCGGAGGCCGGTGCGGCGCCTGCCGCGCCGACCACCACCGCGGCGGTCAGGCCGCCGCCCAGGCCCAGCGCGGTGCGGCGCGAGATCGCCGCGTCGACGATGTCCCGGAAGCGGCGGTTGTCCGAGGTGTTGGGGATGGGGTGGGAGCAGGCGCTGCCGCACTTGAGCTCGCAGGTGATCGCGAGACGGTTGCCGCGGGTGTGCCCGAGCATGGGCAGGTGGCGCTTGAGCATGGGGGTGATCCTCCCGGTGGTGAGTCATGCGCCGGGGGATGGGATGTTCCGGCACCGATCCAGGGTGGACCGTGCAGGGAGACCGGCCGGCAGAGCCCCGGTGACGTCCACATGAACACTGGACGTGCAGGTCGTGACCGATTATCGACAGGCTGGAGTCACGAAAATCAGTCGCGACCGTTCTCCTCGTCGGGCGGTGACGGGAGCGAGGAGGCGCCCCCGAGCGCCCTGAGCTGGTCCGGGCGCACCTGCTGCTCCGGCGCGATCTCGGTGCCCTGCAGCTCGACCCAGAAGGTGGAGCCGCCGCCGGGCGTCTCGTCCACGCCGATGCTGCCGCCGTGCTGCTGCACGATCGATGCGGCGATCGACAGGCCCAGCCCGGCCCCGCCGCCCTGCGTCGCCGAGCGCACACGCGAGGCGTCGGTGCGGTAGAAGCGCTCGAACACCTTCTCGCGCTGATCGCCGTCGATGCCCTCGCCGTGATCGCGGATCTCGATCCGCACCCGCTCCGGCGAGGTGTAGCCCACCGCGATCTCGACGGGCGAGCCCTTGGGCGTGTGCCGGTTCGCGTTGCCGACCAGGTTCAGGACCACCTGCCGCAGCGAGGCCTCGTCCCCGAGCACGCCGATCGACAGGTGGGGCTGCACGGACAGCGGGGTGCCCGACAGGGAGACCACCATCACCTGCCGGCCGGGATCCAGCGCCCGCAGGTCCTGGGCGGCATCGAACAGCGCGTCGGTGAGGTCCACCGGATCCAGAGCGAGGTCGGGGTTCTCATCGAGCCGGGCCAGACGCAGCAGGTTCTCCACCAGCGAGCCCATCCGCTTCGCCTCGTCCTCGATGCGCCGCATCGCCGAGGCGACGTCATCGTCGGCGGGCAGGGCCCCCATCCGGTACAGCTCGCCGAAGCCGCGGATCGCCGCCAGCGGGGTGCGCAGCTCATGGGACGCATCACCCACGAAACGGCGCATCCTCGCCTCGGAGCGGGTGGCGTGCTCCTCGGAGGCGGACTGCGCGGCGAAGGACTGCTCGATCCGCACCAGCATCTCGTTCAGCGACAGCGACAGATCGTGCACCTCGAGGCTGGTGCGGGTGACGGGCACACGACGGGAGAGGTCGCCCCCGGCGATCTGCGAGGCGGTCGACTCCACGTCCCGCAGCGGCTCGAGGGAGCGATGGGTGACATAGCCGCCCAGCCCCATGCCGACCAGCACCACCAGGGTCCCCACCAGCACGATGACCAGAGCCATCTCGTGCATCGTGCGGTCCACGCCGGTCAGGGGCAGGGCCACGTACACGCTGCCCTTCTCCGGGCCGGAGTTCAGCATCGCGATCACCCGCCACCGGTTCTCCGAGGAGTCCATCACCGTGAACGGCTTCCCGCCACGCTGCAGGATCTGCTCGTCCGTCAGATCCGGGAAGGGGATCGTGGGATCGCCGGGACCGTAGTGGATGAGCACCCGCTCGATGGCGGTGCCGCTGCGGTCCCGGATCTCCACGGCGTACTCGACCGGGGTGTAGGCGCTGTTCTGGATCGCGTCGTCGTCACCGGAGAGCTCATGCTGGGCCAGGGCGAGCATCTCGCCCATGCCGGCCTGCAGGTTCGTGTCGACCGACTGGATCAGCGTGCGGTTGAGCAGGAACAGCGACAGGCTCCCGGTGATGACCGTGCCGAGCACCAGCAGCGCCGAGATGAGGGCGACGATCCGCGTCCACAGGGACACGGGCCGGTCAGCGCGCAGGGTCGGCAGGGCCACGCCTCAGGAGCCCTCGGGGGCCCGCAGCACGTAGCCGATGCCACGCTTGGTGTGGATCATCGGCTCGCCGATCACGTCGATCTTGCGGCGCAGGTAGGAGATGTAGGACTCGACGATCCCCACCTCTCCGGACCAGTCGTAGTCCCACACGTGGTCGAGGATCTGGGTCTTGGAGACCACTCGACCGGAGTTCAGCATCAGGTAGCGAAGCAGCTTGAACTCGGTGGGGGACAGCTCGATGTTCACGTCTCCACGGTGGACCTCGTGGGAGTCCTCGTCCAGGCGCAGGTCGGCGACCACCAGCGAGCTGTCCACGGCGGTCTCGGAGCCGCCGTGGGTGCGGCGCAGCACCGCGCGGATGCGGGCCACGACCTCCTCGAGGCTGAAGGGCTTGGTGACGTAGTCGTCGCCTCCCACGGTCAGGCCCGCGACCTTGTCCTGGGTCTCGTCCTTCGCGGTGAGGAACAGGATCGGGTACTGCTCGCCGCGGTCGCGCAGGCGCCGGGTGACGGTGAAGCCGTCCATGTCCGGCAGCATCACATCGAGCACCACGAGATCCGGCTGGTGCTCGGTGGCCTCGCGGATCGCCTCGTTGCCCGTGGAGGCGGTGAACACCTCGAAGCCGGCGAAGCGCAGCGAGGTGGCCAGCAGGTCGCGGATGTTCGGTTCGTCGTCGACCACGAGCAGACGCGCTTCGTAGTCCTGGTCGTCATGCGTTGTCATGCCCCCACCGTCCTCCTCGAGCTTGGGAATCGGCTGGATGTCTGCTGTGTGCGCTCAGCGGGTGGCGCGATGGATCTTGTCCTGCTGCCTGCGCAGCTTGCGGATCGTCCAGCTCATCTGGACCATCCGCAC
>JAAZLF010000041.1 GCA_012799425.1 Actinomycetales bacterium
CCCGGGCCAGCGGAGGTTCGGGATCTGCAGGGCGCGCAGCGCGGCGACCACGTCGTCGCGGATGCCGCGGGTGTTCGGGATCTCGGAGCCCTCACCCACGAAGAAGCCCTCGTAGATGCAACGCCCGAGGTGCTCGGCGAAGTGGCCGTAGACGTGGCGGTTGATGGTGGCGCCGGGCAGGTCGAGGTTGACGACCACGCGGGCGGGGCCGTCGGTGCGACCGGCCGACGGGCCGGCCCCCGCGGGGCGGGAGCCGGTGGCCGACGGCGTCAGCGCGGAGACCAGGTCGGAGGTGAGGGTGTGGTCAGGGAGCGTCATATGCAGTCCTCGTGATCGTGGCGGGGCGGGGACGGTTCAGGCGGCGGTGCGCGCGAGGCGGACCATCGTCCAGGAGATGGCGGGCAGCTCGCCGGAGAGCTTCCCGCCATCGAGGGCGACCGAGGAGTTCGGCTGCGGGACGACGGTGTCCGGGGCGTCGGCGGAGTTCGCCGCGTACGGGTCCTCGTGGTGCAGGGTCACCGCCTCGACGAGCTCGAGGTCCCCGAAGGAGGCGAGGTCCACGCCGAGGTCGAGCGCGCCGGAGGCGTCGCGGTTCACGACGAACACGGTGAGGTCGCCGGACTCCTCGTCCCAGGTGGCGACGGCGTCGGCCGAGGTGCTGGTGCCGAAGCGCTGGTTCTCGAAGCTCGGAGCCTCGATGTTGACCTGCAGCACCTCTCCCTTCGCGTGGCGGGAGGTGAGCGCGAAGGGGTGGAAGGTGGTCTGGCGCCAGGCGCGGCCGCCGGGCTCGGTCATGATCGGGGCGATCACGTTGACCAGCTGGGCGAGCGAGGCCGAGGCCACGCGGTCGCTGTGGCGCAGCAGCGAGATCAGCAGGTTGCCGAACACCACGGCATCCATCGCCGAGTAGATGTCCTCCAGCAGCACCGGCGCGACGGGCCAGTCGTCGCCGCTCGGCGGGCGGGACTCGGCGCGGTGCTGGTACCAGACGTTCCACTCGTCGAAGCTGATCATGATGCGCTTGTCGCGCTTGAGCTTGGCGCGCACATGGTCGGCGGTCGCGACGACGGAGTCGATGAAGTGGTCCATATCGTCGGCCGAGGCGAGGAAGGAGGCCTGGTCGCCGTCCTTCTCCGAGTAGTAGACGTGCGCGGAGATCATGTCCACGACGTCATACGCCTCGGTGAGGACCGTGTTCTCCCACGCCGCGAAGGTCTCCATCTGCGCGTTCGAGGAGCCGCAGGCGATCAGCTCCAGTTCCGGGTCCTCCATCCGCATCGCACGGGCGGTCTCGGTGGCGATCCGCGCGTACTCCTCGGCGTTCTTGTGGCCGATCTGCCAGGGGCCGTCCATCTCGTTGCCCAGGCACCACATGCGGATGTCGTGCTTCTCGGCCGAGCCGGTGTTGGCCACGCGCTGGTCGGAGAGGTGCGTGCCGGCGGGGGCGTTGGCATACTCGAGCACGTCGAGCGCCTCCTGCACCCCGCGGGTGCCGAGGTTGACCGCGTACATCGGCTCCACGCCGGCCTTCTTCACCCAGGCCATGAACTCGTCCAGGCCCACCGTGTTCGGATCCGAGGAGTGCCAGGCCAGATCATGGCGCACGGGACGCTCCTCGACCGGGCCCACGCCGTCCTCCCAGCGGTAGCCGGAGACGAAGTTGCCGCCCGGGTAGCGCACGGAGCTCACGCCCAGCTCGCGGGTGAGCTCGAGGACGTCCTTGCGGAAGCCCTCCTCATCGGCCTGGGGGTGCTCGGGCTCGTAGATGCCGGTGTACACGCACCGGCCCAGGTGCTCGACGAAGGCGCCGAAGGTGCGCCGACGCACCGGCGCGACACGGAAGGCGGGATCGAGAGTGAGAGTGACCTGCGATGACATCGAGTTCAAGCCTTTCAACGGCACTGGTGGAGGGCGATGACGAAGGGGCGTCGAGTTCGGGCAGCGGACCTGCGCCGATCTCGTTTTCCAACGTTGCATGAACCCTTTCATGCCCGCTCGCGGTGGTCAAGCGCTCGAGCGCCGGGAGGACGCTCCGACGTGGGCGGCGGCGGATGCGATAATCCCGC
>JAAZLF010000426.1 GCA_012799425.1 Actinomycetales bacterium
CGCGTACAACCAGGCGGGCATGAACCTGCCCCGCAAGACGGCGAAGGGCTACACCTTCGGCGGCCGGATCATCTCGAAGTCGCAGGCGCAGCCCGGCGACCTCGTCGCCTTCACCGGCAACGACTACGGCCACATGGGCATCTATGTGGGCAACGGCAAGATCATCGACGCCTCCGGCTCGCGCCAGCAGGTCGTCGAGCGCTCCATCTGGAACGCACCGCACGTGTTCGTCACCTACCGCTGATCATCGCACCAGCACGCAGGAGACGGATGTAAGGCCACGTGGGCCTGCTCGGCGCGAGAGCGTCAACGGGAAGGAGCAGGGCGACGTGAGGGAGCCCGGTCGGCATCGCCGACCGGGCTCCTGTGCATCCGGCGGGTGGCCACGTGACCCGCACCTCCGTGGCAAACTGGGAGAGAGCACGATCACCGTCGTCGTCCCAGGAGATTCCATGTCGGACCCCATCGCCCTCGTCCCGCTCCCCCAGTCCGTCGTGTGGTCGCAGGGCGTCTGGACGACGAACGATCCCTGGGAGGGCCTCTCGGTCGGGCTGAACGACGACCTGGCGCCCACGGAGTACGCGCTGTCGATCTCTCCCGAGGGGGCGGCGCTGAGCGCCGGGAGCGAGGCCGCTCTCGCGGACGGCCGCAACACCTTCGCCCAGATCGTCACCGGTGCCCAGGGGGCGATCCCCTGCGTGACGATCTCCGACCGTCCGAAGTACGCCTGGCGCGGGCTCCACATCGATGTCGCCCGCCACTTCCTCCCGGTCGAGGAGCTCGAGACCTTCCTCGACGCGATGGCCCTGCACCGGCTGAACGTGCTGCACCTCCATCTCACCGATGATCAGGGCTGGCGCATCGAGATCAAGGGCTATCCGCGGCTGACGGAGGTGGGTGCATGGCGCGAGCAGACCCTGATCGGGTCGATGCAGGCGCCCGAGGAGACCTGGACGTTCGACGGGACGCCCCACGGCGGCTTCTACACCCAGGAGGAGCTCGAAGGCCTGGTCGAGTACGCACGCCGCCGCGGCATCATGATCGTGCCCGAGGTGGACCTGCCCGGTCACATGCAGGCAGCGGTCGCCGCCTACCCCGAGCTCGGCAACTTCCCCGAGAATCCGGTGGGGGTGCGCGAGGTGTGGGGCATCTCCGACCACGTCCTCGGCGTCTCCGACGAGGTCTTCGACTTCCTGCGTGACGTGCTGGCCCAGGTCGCCGCGATCTTCCCGGCCCCCTACGTGCACATCGGGGGCGACGAGTGCCCCCGGGCCGAGTGGGAGCGCTCGCCCGCGGCCCGGGCCCGGCTGAACGAGTGGGGTCTGACCCGCATCTCCGAGATCCAGGGCCGTTTCACGCAGTTCGCCTCCGACGTGCTGCGGGAGCACGGCAAGCGGGTCATCGCCTGGGACGAGGTGCTCGAGACCCATCTGCCCGATGACACGATCATCATGAACTGGCGCGAGGGCGCCGGGGTGCGCACGGCGGTGGATCGCGGGTTCCAGACCATCATCTCCACGCACGACCAGACCTACCTGAACTACTACCAGGCGGATCCGAAGGACGAGCCGACGGCCCTCGGCGAGCCCATCACGCTCAAGGACGTCTACACCGCGCGCTTCGAGCCGGCGAAGCTGGCGGAGGGCCGGCGCGGACTGGTGCTGGGCCTGCAGGCGCAGCTGTGGTCCGAGTACCTTCCCGACGCCGCGAGCTTCCAGTACATGGCCTTCCCCCGCCTGTGCGCCCTCGCCGAGCGCGCCTGGGGGTCCCCGGAGCAGAGCTGGGAGGAGTTCGAGGAGCGTCTGCGCGGCCACCTCCCCCGCCTGGACGCCTTCGGCATCCGCTACCGCCCGCTGGACTGAGATGGGCTCCTCCCACCGCGACGCGCATCCGTACGGACGCTCCGCCGATGACGTCCGCCGCCGTGATCAGCGCCTGCGCCGCACTCGAAGGATGCGGGCGATCCAGCTGGCGGTCTTCTCCGGCCTGGCCGTCCTCCTGGTCTCGATCGGGGTGTACGCCGTCGGGGAGCTGCAGGAGCCGGTGACCGATCCCGGGGTCATCGACCCCAAGACCTTCGGCCCGCAGCCCGTCGAGATCGCCTGCCCCGAGCCGGGTGCTGTCCCGCTCCCGCCCGGGGACGTCACGGTGACCGTGCTGAACGGGACCTCCCGCAGCGGGCTCGCCGGCAGCGTCTCCGAGGATCTGGCCGGGCGCGGCTTCGTGCTCGAGTCCCCCGGGAACACGCGCGGGGCTTCCGGGCCGGCGACGATCGTGCACGGGCCCGGCGGCTACCTGGCGGCGCAGTCCGTGCGGGCGCAGGTCCAGGAGGCCCAGCTGCGCCTGGAGGAGGACCGGGAGGGGGCTGCGGTGGATCTTCTGCTCGGTGACGGCTTCACCGGGCTGGAGGAGGAGTCCGCCGCCGCCGCGGCGCTCGAGGAGACCGTGGAGATGCCGGAGGGCTGCTGAGCTCCTCCGCCCGCCGCGCTCTTCGCCGAGGGGTCAGTCCTCCCAGGCGCGGCGGTCCGCCTCCATGCGCGTGCCGATCCACAGGCTGATGCTCCCTCCGAAGAGCAGCAGCGCCACGATCGTGCCGAACACCGCCGCGGTGCTCGGCGACGAGGGCAGCAGGCCGGCCAGCAGGCTGTTGATGCCCGTGGCCTCCGGCCCGACCTGTGCCTCGGCGGAGAGGCCGGGGTCGACCTCCACCACCAGGTTCGCGCTGACCGGCACTCCTTCGCTGTCCTGCACGTGGTAGGTGATCACGGCGGTGCGACCGGTGAAGCCCTCCTCGGGGGTGAAGGTCACCGCACCGTTGCCCTCCACGGTGTACACGCCCTCCCCGGGGATCAGGAGGCGCTTGCCTCGGCCGTCCTCGAGCTGGGAGAGGTTCGTGGCGGAGAGCGAGCTGATCTCGACGGACTCGGGCAGCAACGGCTGAGATCCGTTGCCGGCCGTGTCGTTGCCGAGCACGTCGACGGTCAGCGGGGTCTCGGGGGCGGTGCGCCCCTCGTCGTCGCGCAGGGTGGCGACCACGGGGGAGAAGACCGCCTCGAGGGTGGCGCTGACGGGGTTGTCGGCGTAGACACCGCGTGCGGTCACCTCCGCCGCCGCGACCTGGCCGGTGAATCCAGGTTCCGGGGTCATCCGCACCGCCCCCGTCGCGACGTCGATCGTCCAGGTCCCCTCGCCCGGGACCGTCAGCGTGGCACCGTCCTCCGAGATCTCGGCACCCTCGGGCGATGACGAGGGGTCGAAGCTCAGCGAGTCCGAGCGGACGTCCCGGATGCCGCTGCCCAGGTCGAAGGTGATCTCCTCTCCCGGCATCCCCGCCTGCGCACGGGGCATCAGGATGGGATAGGCGGTGCTGAGCAGTGCGGTCGCCGCCTGGGCGCCATCGCCGTCGCCGCCGGTGATGCCCATGGGGGCGGTGGCGCGCACCTCGTCGCTCTCCGGGGAGAAGCGGACGGTGGCCGCACCGCGATCCAGCTCCCAGGTGCCCTCTCCTGCCACCACGACCTCGGTGCCGTCGGCGGAGGCCGTGTAGGACCCGGGGGCGCCGAGCGGTCGCAGCCGCAGCGTCTCCGGTGCGACGTGCTGCTGGCCCTCCCCCACCACGAACACGATGTCCTCGCCGTAGGGGGCGGACCAGTCGAGGTCGGAGATGATCGGGACCGTGAGCGTCACGCGTCCGGCGCGCTCGGCGGCGCCCTCCTCGTCCTCGACCACGAAGCGGACCGGGTCGATCTGACGGCCTATCCCGACGCTGGTGGGGGTGAGGGTGAGCGCGCTGCCGTCGGCCGCGAGCTGCCAGGTCCCCTGGTCGGGAACGGTGACACGGCTCCCGTCGGACAGCGCCGTGGAGCCAGCGGGCAGGCCCACGAGGTCCAGACGCAGGGCTCCTCTCTCCGGGACGTCGCCCTGCACATCGATGCTGATCGGCTCGCCGGCGGAGCCGTGCACCGTGATCTCCTCGAGCTCGAGCAGCTCCGGGGTGAGCACGACGGGCTCCGAGCGGCTGTCATGGATGCTCCCGACGGTCAGCGCGACCGGGGTGGAGGGCCCCTCCACGCCGGGGTCCGGTCTGAAGACGAGGTCCTCGCCGAGCAGGGACCAGGTCCCTTCCCCCGTGACCGTGAGGGTGCGGGCGTCCTCGCCCAGGGCCATCCGGCCTCGTGGGCCCTCGCCGATGTCCTCCGGCAGTGCGAGACGTGCCGAGGTGAGGTCGAGCTCGCTCTCGAAGGCGTCCTCGATCAGAGCCGTCAGCGGGGTGCGCGTCACCGAGCCGGGCACCATCTCCAGCGTGGTGGTCTCGGCGGGGAGGTCGAACGGGCCGTCCTCGCCGAGAGCGGCGGCGGGCAGTGCGGTGGACAGCGCGAGCCCCGCAGAGGCGCACAGCGCGGCGACGCGCGCGGCCAGGCGTCCCGGACCTGCGCGCGAGGGGCGACGCGACGACGGCTCGAGCACCGCTCCAGGGTAGCAACGGCTCAAGGGCAGCAACGGCTCAGCGGCTCAGCGGCTCCACACCGCTGATCGGACCAGCTGCTCTCGCACGGTTCAGCGCACCAGCCGCGGAGGTGGGGTGAGCGGGCTGAGCGCGGAGGCGGGACTGGTGGTCGCCCTCGGCGCCAGGGACCCGGGCAGGAACGGGGCGCTGATCGCGCGGACCGCGACCTTCACGCCGACGAGCACCTCGAGCAGGTCCCCGGTGGGATCGGTCCAGGTGGCGCCGCGGATGCCGTGACCGTCCTGCTGGGACCGCAGGCTCATCCCGCGCGCTTCGGCGGTCCTGCGCACGGTCTCGAGCAGGCTCGTGGTCGCTTCGGCCGTCGGGGCGGGCGGGCCGGCGCTGGTCAGCAGCGCGCTGACGTGGCACAGGGTCTGCAGGCCGCGCCAGGAGTCCCCGGAGGAGCGGTCGCGCTGCGGCCGATGGTCCCGGAAGGAGAGGAGCCCGGGCTGCTGCTCGAGCACCGCAGTGGTGACGGAGCTGAGCAGGTCGTGGATGCGGGAGTGGGTCTCGTCCTGACCGGGGATGGAGTCGGAGGAGGGCGAGGGAAGCGCTGACATCACCGGCCCACCTCTTCCCCTCCGCGCCGTCCGGCCGACGCGCACCCGCTGCACCGCCCGATCGCGACGGTGACGTTCAGGGTATCGACCGCCGGCCGGACTGCCGATGGGGAGAACTCCCCATCGGCTCAGGCCTCACTGGACGGTGGAGCGGCAGGCCGCCCGCGCCCCGGGTCACTCCTGCACAGGGACGAACTCCACCGGCGCCACCGACGAGTAGCGGTCCTGGCGGATGGACACCACGCCCACACCACCGATGAACGGTGCGAGTGCCTGCGGGTTCTTGCCTGGATTGGCGAGGATCACCTGGAATCCGAAATGACGGAACGACTCCATCGCGGCGGTGATGAACTTCCCCGCGCCCTTGGAGAACGCCTCGTCGATGATGATCGGCGCGTAGCGCGGGACGTCCTGACCGGTGCCGGCGAGCTGGTAGCGCAGCGCGGCGGCCAGGCAGAAGGTCGCCAGGCGCTCGTTCTGACCGCCCGAGAGGGGGCCGCCCGATTCGTGGGCGTGGACCACCGTGCCGGTCGTGTCGACCTCTTCGGCGTGGAAGTGGACGTGCCGGCGCACATCGAGGATGACCCGGGAGACCTGATCGTCCCGCGTGCGGGCGGCGCCGATCATGTCCATCAGATGGCGCAGCGAGAGGAAGCGCTCCTCCGCGAGCTCACGGTCGCGGGAGATGTCGTGCAGCGCGGAACCGGCCACTGCGTCCTCGAGCGCCCGCTTGAACTCGTCGAGCGCCGCGAGGTGCACCGGGCGCATCGACAGCTGCAGATAGCGACCGGAATGGAACTCCACCTGTGCGAGCAGGGCGTTGATCCGCTGCAGGCGCTTGCGGATCTCGGCGGGCTCACGGGCGATCGCGGTGGCCAGCGCCTGCACGTCGCCGAGGGTGTTGCCGGTGAAGAAGTCGAAGAAGCGATCCTCGACCTCCGGCAGCTTCTCCTCCTCGATGCGCTGCAGGATCGCGAGGTAGTCGTCCACGCCCTCGAGCGTGGGCGCGGTGTCCCCGGCCTGGGCGGGCCAGCGGCGGGAGAACTCCCGCATCGCGGTGCGCATGTCCTCCTCGGC
>JAAZLF010000427.1 GCA_012799425.1 Actinomycetales bacterium
CCCAGCGGGCCAGCAGCACCGCTCCGGTGAGCGAGAAGACCCTCCGTGACCAGGCGAAGAAGGCGCGTCGAGCCGCCTCGGCAGCCAGCGGCGGCGCCCGCTGATCGTCAGCGGGGCGGCCCGGGGTCTCAGCACGCGCCCCGGGCCGCCCCGCTATGCGCGGCGATCGTAGACTGTGGGAACCGTGCCCGGCCTCCCGGCCGCTCGGCACCCCAGCCCTCGTGACGAACGGAACCGACACCGCGATGACCGCTGACCTCGCCCCCTCCACCCCACACGGCCGGCCTCACCCGTCCGGGGATGTCGACACGGTCGAGCATGCCGCCTCCACCCCCGAGCAGGCGCAGCCGTACGCGGAGCTCGGGCTCAAGGACGACGAGTACGCGAACATCCGCGAGATCCTGGGCCGCCGCCCCACCAACGCCGAGCTCGCGATGTATTCGGTGATGTGGTCCGAGCACTGCTCCTACAAGTCCTCCAAGAAGCATCTGAGCACCTTCGGGAAGCACACCACCGAGAAGATGCGCGAGAAGCTGCTGGTGGGCATGGGAGAGAACGCCGGTGTGGTCGACATCGGCGACGGCTGGGCGGTCACCTTCAAGGTCGAGTCCCACAACCACCCCTCGTACGTGGAGCCCTACCAGGGCGCGGCCACCGGCGTCGGCGGCATCGTGCGCGACATCATCTCGATGGGCGCGCGCCCCGTCGCCGTGATGGACCAGCTGCGCTTCGGCGCGATCGACCATCCGGACACCGCACGTGTGGTGCACGGCGTGGTCTCCGGTGTGGGCGGCTACGGCAACTCGCTGGGCCTGCCGAACATCGGGGGCGAGACCGTCTTCGATGCCTCTTACCAGACCAACCCCCTGGTCAACGCGCTCGCCGTGGGCGTGATGCGCCACGAGGACATCCACCTCGCCTCCGCCACCGGCCCGGGCAACAAGGTGGTGCTCTTCGGTGCGCGCACCGGCGGCGACGGCATCGGCGGTGCCTCCATCCTCGCCTCGGAGACCTTTGACGAGGGCGGCCCCGTCAAGCGCCCCAGCGTCCAGGTGGGCGATCCGTTCATGGAGAAGGTGCTCATCGAGTGCTGTCTCGAGCTGTTCGCCGCAGGCACCGTCGAGGGCATCCAGGACCTCGGCGCGGCCGGCATCTCCTGCGCCACCAGCGAGCTCGCCGCCAACGGCGGCTCCGGCATGCACATCCACCTCGAGGAGGTGCTGCTGCGCGACCCGAGCCTGAACGCCGGGGAGATCCTGATGAGCGAGTCGCAGGAGCGCATGATGGCCGTGGTGCGCCCCGAGAAGCTCGCGGAGTTCCAGGCGATCGCCGCGATGTGGGACGTCGAGGCCGCGGTGATCGGTGAGGTCACCGGCGACGGCCGCCTCACCATCGACCATCACGGTCACCGCATCGTCGACGTGGACCCGGCGACCGTGGCCGTGGACAGCCCCGTCTACGACCGTCCCTACGCCCGCCCCGACTGGCAGGACGCCCTGCAGGCCGACACCGCCGAAGCCCTGCCCCGCCCGGAGAGCGCCGAGGAGCTCGCAGCGACGATCCGCACCCTGATCGCTTCGCCGAACCTCGCCTCCAAGGGCTGGGTCACCGATCAGTTCGACCGCTACGTGGGCGGCAACACCGCGCTCGCGATGCCCGACGATGCCGGTGTGCTGCGCATCGACGAGACCACCGGGCGCGGCATCGCCATCGCGACCGATGCCAACGGCCGCTACACCAAGCTCGATCCGCGCACCGGCGCGCAGCTGGCGCTGTGCGAGGCCTACCGCAACGTGGCCACCTCCGGCGCGGTCCCGCTGGCGGTCACCGACTGCCTGAACTTCGGCTCCCCGGAGGATCCGGGCCCGATGTGGCAGCTGGTCGAGGCGATCGGCGGTCTGGCCGAGGCCTGCGAGACGCTCGAGGTCCCGGTCACCGGCGGCAACGTCTCCCTGTACAACTCCACCGG
>JAAZLF010000428.1 GCA_012799425.1 Actinomycetales bacterium
CATCCCGATGCAGCCCATGCAGCCGGACTGGTGGATCCGGCCGCCCGCGGCCACGAGCGCCCCCAGCCAGCCGCCTGAGATCAGGTCTGCGAGGACCTCGCGCGAGGTGGGGTTGATATCCACGGACACACGCGGATCGGCCTGGCGGCCATCGAGGATCTCGGCGAACACGGCGAAGTCCCGCAGGCCCGGATTCGCCGACGAACCGACCACCACCTGGTTCACCTCCTCCCCGATCACCTCCGCGACCGGCACCACGTTGCCGGGTGAGGAGGGCCGTGCGATCAGAGGTTCGAGCGAGGAGAGGTCGATACGCTCGGTGAGGTCGTAGCTCGCGCCGTCATCGGCCTCCCACGCCTCGAACTGCTCGCCGCGGCCCACGGCTTCGAGGTAGGTCCGGGCCGCGTCATCAGCCGGGAAGACCGTCGCGGTCGCGCCCAGCTCCGCGCCCATGTTCGCGATGACGTGCCGGTCCATCGCGTCCAGCTGGGCGAGGCCCTCGCCGTGGTACTCGATGATGCGGCCCACGCCGCCGCTGACCCCGTGGCGGCGCAGCATCTCCAGCACCACGTCCTTCGCGCTGACCCAGTCCGGCAGCGTGCCCGTGAGCTCCACGCCCCAGATCTGCGGCAGCGTGACGTACAGCGGCTGACCGGCCATCGCCATCGCCACCTCGAGCCCTCCCACGCCGATCGCCAGCATCCCCAGCGCGCCGGCGGCGCAGGTGTGGGAGTCCGAGCCGATCAGCACAGCGCCCGGACGGCCGAAGTGCGCCTGGTGGACCGGATGGGAGACGCCGTTGCCAGCCTTGGAGAACCACAGCCCGAAGCGCTCTGCCGCCGACTGCAGGAACAGGTGGTCATCGGGGTTCTTCTCGTCGGTCTGCAGCAGGTTGTGGTCGACGTACTGGACCGACAGCTCGGTGCGGATCCGGTCCAGGCCCATCGCCTCCAGCTCCAGCATCACCATCGTGCCGGTGGCGTCCTGGGTGAGGGTCTGGTCGACTCGCAGGCCGATCTCGGCACCGGGTTCGAGCGATCCCTCCACGAGATGATCGGCGATGAGCTTCTGGGCGACGTTGCGGGGCATGGCTCTGTCCTCCTCGAAGAGCGGCCCGCCGGCGCGGCCCGCCGGGGGCCTGCCCCCACCGTAGGCGCGCCCGACCACGAAATCCATGGCCCGCCCGCCCGCCGATCGGGACGGGGGTTGCGGCCGGCCGGGTTCGGTGTAGTCTCGCCGCATGCAGAACCGTTGGTTTACCTATGCGATGTCGGCTCCGGAGGGGCCGGCCGCCGTATAGCGCCACCAACCCTCCAGAGCCGACAAGGGCAGAGCAGATGCTCTGCCCTTCGCCATTCCCGGCGGGCTCTGAGCATCGGGTCCGCCCTCCGAAAGGACAGGACCCACGATGACGATCCTCGCCACCGCCCCCGCCGCAGCGCCCACCGCCCCCGAGCGCCACATCGCCAGCTACACCCCGCTGCCCACCCCCGCCGAGCTGCTCGCCGAGCTGCCGCTGACCGCCGAGCAGGCGCAGCAGGTCGCCCGCCACCGAGACCAGGTGCGCGCCGTGCTTGAGGGCACAGACCGGCGCCTGCTGGTGGTCGTCGGCCCCTGCTCGATCCACGACCCCGAGGCGGGGCTGGACTACGCCCGCCGCCTCGCCGCCCTCCAGGCCGAGGTGGGGGACGAGCTGCTGCTGGTGATGCGCACCTACTTCGAGAAGCCGCGCACCAC
>JAAZLF010000429.1 GCA_012799425.1 Actinomycetales bacterium
AGTACTGCGCTCCTGACCTCGTGGCCGGTGTCCTGGGAGGCCGACGGAACCACAGAGATCACCCGCGGCGAGGGGCCCGACGTGCGGCAGGACGGGTGCCGGCCCGCGGTGCGGTGACGCGGTCGCAAGCGCGGCAGAGGCTCACAGCTGGATCAGCCCCTGGAACAGCGACAGAAGCGCACCGACCATCGCGATCACGATCACCCACCGCATCGCGCGTGCCCCGTGCACCCAGCGGGCCAGCACGTTCCCGCCCACCAGGCCCACCACCAGCAGCGCGAGCAGCACCGCCCAGCCCGTCAGCGGCAGCGTGGGCAGCGACCACTTCGCGATCAGCGCGGCCACGCCGAGCACGGCGAAGTGCAGCTGGGCGGTGGCCGCGAAGCGGCGATGCTCCCACTGTGTGGCCAGGGCGTAGACCACCAGCCCCGGCCCGCCCACCCCGGCGGTCACATTCATCAGCCCCGAGGCGAAGCCGCCGCCCACGCCCACCCACGGGGAGTTCGGCACCTGGAGCCGGCGCGAGGCGAGGGTGAACAGCAGCCCGACGATCACCAGCAGACTGATCGAGATCGCGAGCACCGGCGCCGGCAGCCACAGCACCAGCAGCGCCCCGGGCACTGTGCCCACGACACCGGCGGGGATCACGCTTCCGGCCCGCTTCCAGTCGAGATCAGCATGGACCACGGAGAGGTTCAGCAGCGCGGCCACGATCCCGCACACGTTGGTGACCAGGATGCCCTCGAAGGGTCCCAGCGCCATCACCAGGAACGGGGAGGACAGCAGCGCGAAGCCCATCCCGGTGGTGCGCACGGCCACCGCCCCGGCCAGGACGGCCAGCGCGGCCAGGCCCAGCTGCCACCACTGCGGATCGATCACGCAGGCCAGGGTATGCGGTGAACCGGTGACCTATGACCCTGGATCCGGTGCGTGCGCGTGGATAGCGTCGAGGTACGAGCACTGCTCGATGCGGTGCGTTCACCAGGAGGTCCGTCATGACCCGCACCTACATCATCACCGGAGCAGCCTCGGGCATCGGGGCGAAGACCGCCGAACTGCTGCGCGAGCAGGGCCACACGGTCGTCGGCGTCGATCTGCAGGGCGTGGAGGTCTCCGCGGACCTCTCCACCCCGGACGGCCGCGCCGAGGCCGCCCGGCTCGCCCTCGAGGCGACGGGCGGGATCGTCGATGCGGTGATCCCGTCGGCCGGGCTCGCCGCCCCGAAGGCCGTCACCGCTGCGGTGAACTACTTCGGGATGACCGAGTTCCTCGAGGCGCTGCAGCCGGCGCTGGCCCGCTCCGAGGCGCCGCGCGTCGCGCTGGTCTCCTCGATGTCCTCCCTGCAGCCGCTCGACCCCGCGCTGGTCGAGGCGCTGATGGCGGATGACGAGCCCGCGGCGCTCGCCCGGGCGGAGGAGCTCGCCGCCGATCCCGCCACCGGCAACCTCATCTACGCCTCCTCGAAGCGGGCGATCTCCCGCTGGGTGCGGCGCGAGTCCACCGGGCCGAAGTGGGCCGGGGCCGGGATCCCGCTGAACGCCGTCGCCCCCGGCATCGTGCGCACCCCGATGACGCAGGACATGCTCGCCGATCCTCAGTACGCGGCGTTCATGGACATGGTGGTGCCGATGCCGCTGAACGGTCATCAGGATGCCGAGAGCGTGGCGCGCCTGCTGATCTGGCTGACGTCGGTGGAGAACTCCCACTGCTGCGGCCAGACGTTCTACGCCGACGGCGGCGCCGATGCGGTGCTGCGGGGCGAGGACGTGTGGGGCTGGAACGACGAGGCGATCAACGCCAAGTTCGCCGCGTTCGGGGTCTGAGGCGCGCCGCCGCGCGTGCGGGCCGGCGTCGGCAGAGCGCCGACGGCGGCCCGCGCCGTCAGGCCCGACCCCCCAGCGCGAACGCCGCGCTCGCCGCGGCCTCGGTGCCTGTGCTCAGGGAGGGCTGCAGGTCCGGGGCCCACAGCGGTGAGTGGTTCGGCGCCGCCTCTCGCCCTTGGGCGTAGCCGCCGAAGCCCCAGTAGCAGTACGGCACCCCGAAGGCGTCCGGGATCGTGGAGAAGTCCTCGGAGGCGGTGACGGGGTCCATGTGCTCGACCCGCTCCGGCCCGAACTGGGCGATGAACGCCTCGCGCACCTGTGCGGCCAGCTGCGGGTCGTTGTCGGTGACGGGGTAGCGGTTGAACAGCTCGAACTCGGGCTCCTTCGGGGAGCGGGCCGCCTCGCACTCGGCGCGCACCATCCGCTGCACCCCTTCGACCAGGTGGTCGAGGATCTCCTCGCTGTAGGCGCGGAAGTTCAGCGCCAGCTCGGCCTGGTCCGGGATGATGTTCGCGCTGGACCCGGCGTGTAGCGAGCCCACGGTGACCACGCCGAAGTCCCCGGGGGCGATCTCGCGGGCCACGAGGGTCTGGATCCGGGTGACGATCGCGGCGGCGAGCACCACCGGATCCACGCCCAGATG
>JAAZLF010000430.1 GCA_012799425.1 Actinomycetales bacterium
CCCCTCTCTCATCGCTGCCGCTTCCTTCATCCCGCTGCTGTGGATCCCGGCGCTGACCGCAGGTATCGGTCTGACCCTGGTGCTCCGCTCCCGCTGGCGACTCCTCGGAGCCGCGGTCCTGATCGTCGCGATGACGGTCTTCGCGTCGCCGCTGCGCCCCGGGACTGAGCACTCGGACGCGCCGGTCGCCGTCGGTCCGACGCTGAGCGTGCTCTCCCTGAACCTCCAGTACGGCCGCGCCGATGTCGAGGAGGTCTCCTCGCTGATCACCGAGGACGTCGACGTGCTCGCTCTGCAGGAGTACACCCCGGGGTTCGAGGAGGAGCTCGCGGCGGCCGGTCTGCTCGAGCGGTTCCCGTATCAGGTGGGAACGGCTGCACCGGGCGCAGGCGGCTCGATGCTCCTCTCACGCACCCCGGTCGAGCTGGTCGCGCGGGCCGAGGGCACCGTGTTCGAGAACCTGATCGCGGCCACCACCGTTGCGGGCACGACGTGGCATCTGGGGGTGGTCCATACGGCGCCCCCGCAGATGGGGGCGGACATCTGGACGCGCGAGGCCGCCGCGGTCAACGCCCTCGCCGCACCGTATCTCGAGCAGAACCTGCTGCTCGTCGGGGACTTCAACGCGATCGATCAGCACCACACGATGCGGATGCTGACTGCTCACGGCGACCTGCATGACCTGGCGGCCCGTCGCCCGGGTGGGGGCCTCCGGTGGCATCCGACCTGGCCGGCGGGCAACTCGCTTCCACCGTTCGCGCGGATCGATCATGCACTGGCCTCCGATGCAGTGCTCGGCGACGTGGCACGGTTCGAGACGGTCAGCGGCAGCGACCACAAGGCGCTGCTCGTCGAGGTCGCCGCGGTGCGGTGAGCCGGCACCCGCAGATCCGGCGATCAGCGCGCGCCGTCGCGACCCGGCGAGCACAGCACGGAGGCACTGCCGGCCGCCATGCAGCGTCCCACGACCGCATCGAGCAGCCGGCGCGCCTCGGAGGCCGCCATCGCGCCGACGAGCACGCGGTGCGCGAGCCCCTCGGAAAGCGACGCCAGGTGGAGGGCCTCGGCATGGTCCGCCTCCGTCGGCGACGCGGACTCCTCGCCGGGCGCAGCGCGGGCCGTGGCCACGAGCTCGGCCAGGAGTGAGGCGCGCTCAGCGAGCGCATCGACGACGATCTCGGCGATCCGTGGGCTGGACACTGCTTTGGCCTGGTACGCCGCCCACACAGACGCACCCATCCTGAACTCGTCGCCGTCGGAGAGGGAGGCGCTCAGCACGGCGGTCAGGGCCGCGCGGGCCGCCCGAGGATGCTCTGGCAGCTCCGTCGGGCCGTGGTCCGCGACAGCGGCTGCGACCATCCGTCGGCACCCGTCCAGGATCATCTCCTCCCGGGAGCTGAAGTAGTGCTGGATCCGGCCGACGGATACCTCCGCCGCCTTCGCGACGGACCGGAAGGACACGCCGTCGATCCCCTGCAGATAGATCACCTGCCACAGCGCCAGGACGATCTCCGCACGACGCTGATCATGATCGACGACTTTCGGCATTCGACCACTTTACAGTACAGACGACTTGCGACACCATGGCAGTATGCATGTACTGCAACAGATCGGACTGCGAAGATACTCGGCCGAGCCCGGATCAGTGCCGCCGGAGGGCGGCCCATCGCCGGAGAGAGGGCGACGTCGTCCGGTTCGATGGAGGCGCCGGATGCGACGCGTGGGCATGGCCGTGGTGGCGCTGTTCGCGACGGTCGGGCTGGTGGCGAGCTGGGACTTCTTCGCCGGACCGCCGGGGGTCGGGCATTTCCGCAGTGCGCAGGGACACGAGGAGTTCCTCGCCGCCTATGACGAGGCGATGGCGCTCCTTCCCGACCCCACGGCAGTGCATGACGTGCCGACCAATCACGGCTCGGTGCGGGTCTACGAATGGTCGACCGAGGAGAACCGCCAGGAGACCCCGCTGCTCCTGGTCCCCGGTCGGTCGTCGGGAGTACCGATGTGGCTGGAGAACCTGCCCGCACTCCTGCAGGAGCGGCCGGTGCTCGCCTTCGACTCCCTCGGGGACTCGGGCCTCTCCGTCCACTCCGTCCCCTTCTCGAACTTCGCGGAGCAGGCGGATCCGATCGATGAGCTCGTCCAACAGCTCGCCCCGCAGGGGGTTCACCTCATCGGGCACTCTTTCGGCGGAGCGATCGCGGCGGCCTACGCCCGGCAGTATCCGGACAGCGTCGTGACCCTCACTCTGCTGGAGCCCGCGTTCACACTGCGCACACCGCCTGCAGGCCTCCTGTTCTGGGCGATGGTGTCCTCACTGCCGTTCCTGCCCGACGGGGTGCGGGAAACGGCGCTGGAGAAGGTGGGCGGCGTGGAGGCGGGCTCGGGCTCCTTCGACGACGACCCCATCTCTCGCATGATCACGACTGCCTCGCAGCACTACAAAGCGGCTCTGCCCCAGCCCAGCCCATTGACGGACGCTGAGCTCGCCCAGCTCACGATGCCGGTCTACGTGGCGATCGCCGCTGACAGCTCTCTCGCGGGCGGAGAGTCCGCCGCGGAACGGGCCGAGCAGCTGGCGCGGCCGACGGTGAGGATCTGGCCGCACACCACCCATTCTCTGCCGATGCAGGCGGCAGGCGAGCTGGAACCGGAACTGCTCGAGTTCTTCGCAGCTCATGAGCAGTGATGAGCCCCAGGTGGGCTGCGGCTTCGTGATGCCGATCTGGGCCAGGCATCGGGGCTCTGCTCGGTGTCCGCCATCGCCTCTCCCCCTCCCCTGCCGTCACGCTTGAGCGCACGCCGAGGCTCTGCTGGATGATGGGAGCATGACTGCACGCAACACGACGTACTCGGGCACGGATTTCTACTGCGACGTCGCGATCCCGGATCCGGACGCGCTCGAGGTGGTTCACGAGGACGAGCGGGTGCTCGCCTATCACCACACGCGGCCGTTCTGGCGACTGCACATCGTGGTGGTGCCCAAGCGACACATCGCCTCGTTCACCACCGCGACCGAAGCCGACGAAGCGGATCTGCGTGCGCTGCTGGAGGTGGTGCAGCAGGTCGCCCGCGCGGTAGAAGCCGAGCATGGTGCGGCGGCGGTGCTGACGAACCTCGGCGCCTACCAGGATTCCAAGCATCTGCACGTGCACGTGCATTCGGGGCCGCAGCGCTGACGCGGTCTCACAGCGGCAGCTTGAACCCCACGTGGCTGGGGGCGTAGCCGAGCTTGGTGTAGAAGCGCTGCGCGTCGGTGCGGGAGGCGTCGGTGGTCAGCTGCGCGAGCTGCGCCCCGTGCCCCCGCCCCCACCGATGCGCCCATTCGAACAGCGCCGCCCCTAGACCGCTGCCCCGTGTCGACGCAGCGACGCGGACGGCTTCGATCTGCAGTCTGGTGGCGCCGCCGCGGGACAGGGAGGGCATGAGCGTGAGCTGCATCGTCGCGATGAGCGCCTCCTCCTCGTCTCGGACTGCGAGGAGCAGCTGGTTCTCGTCCCGGGAGATCCTGGCGAAAGCCTGCTCATAGGGTTCGAGGTTCTGACCCTCCCGGTCTCGGCCGAGCACGTCATCAGCCAGGAGCGCCACGATCTTCGGCACGTCCTGCTTCTGCGCGCGGGAGATGGCGAAGGTGCGGCTACCGAGCTCGAGGGTGTCCATGGCCCCATTGTCATCCCTGACCGGACTGGTTCCCGGGATCACGCACAATGGGCCTATGACCACGCATGATTTCCTTACCGGCGCTCAGCGCAGTGCCCAGTTGAGCTTCTCGGACCAGCCGGCGTGGATCGTCATGGATGAGGTGTCCGGTGGCTGGGTGCTCCAGATCGGCGGCGTCGAGCAGTCGCATGTGGATCTGGAGGATCCGACGCGGATCGTGCACGAGTATCTGCGGCGGATGGCGAACGTGCTCGACGAGGCCTGGCCCCATGGCCGGCCCCTGCGCGTGGCTCACCTGGGTGGCGGTGCACTGACCCTGGCCCGGTATGTGCAGGCGACGCGGCCCGGCTCCGCACAGGTGGTGGTCGAGATCGAACGTGAACTGCCCACCCTGGTCACCACGGCGCTGCCGATGCCGGCGGGTACGGATCTCGAGATCGTGATCGGCGATGCCCGCGAGCAGCTCGCCGCCATGGAGCGCCGACGCTTCGATGCGATCGTGCTTGACGTGTTCTCCGGCGAGGAGTCTCCAGAGCATCTGGCGGTGAAGGACTTCTACCTCGAGGCGTTCTCGCATCTGGAGCCCGACGGCATGCTGCTGGTCAACGTGGGCGACGACGCCGGGCAGCGTTTCCTCGCCGCGCAGGTGCGTGAACTCGAGGACGCTTCGGCGGAGGCCGGGCTCACGGGGGTATGGACGTTGACCCACGCCTCGCTGCTGAGCACTCCGGCCGACGGGAACATGGTGCTGCTCGCGGGCGGAGCGCTCTCCTCCCCGGAGGTCGAGCAGTGGCGTTCCGCCTGGATGAAGGCCGGCCCGCACCCCGCCGCAGTGCTGGACCCCGCCGAGACCATGGAGGCGTTCCGGGGTCGCGGTTGTCCACAATCGAGGTGATCCGATGGCGACACTGGGAGTTCCTGGATAACGTGACGGTGATCTGACGCACTCCCGGAAAGCAGTCCCCATGCACCGTCGCCTTCTCAGCACCGCCGCTGCCGGCGCCCTCCTCCTCGGTCTCGCCGCCTGTGGCGACGGTGAGGACGGGCCTGTCACGACAGCACCTCCCGAGCTCGGGATCAGCAGTCCCAGCGATGGCGGCGGAGACGCCGAACCGAGTGATGGGGGCGGGGCAGAGCAGGAAGAACCGTCTGCCGCCGCACCGGATATCCCGCCGCCGGACCCGGCTGACTATGCGGGGATGGACAAGAACACCGAAGACGGCGCGATCCAAGCATTCCGCTACTACATCGCGGTGTCGATGTGGGCCCACCAGACCGGCGACGACACAGAGCTGATGGAGCTCCAGACAGACTCGTGCGAAGGCTGCCCCGGGTTCAACGCTGAGCTACCGAAGCTCCAGGAGCAGGGAAAGTACTGGGGACAATTCAACGTCGAAGACGTAAAATTGACAGCGCACGAGTCGGAAAATTTTGATCACGAAATCGGCTACTCGTTCAACATTCCGAACCACACAAGGCCAGACCCAGACTCCGGGGATCCCATTTCGTACAAGCCGGTCGAGTATATTGCGATCGGCGGCCTTTCGTGGACGTCAGACAGATGGATCGTGGGAGGCCTTGCGGCAGATTGGGGCCCCGATGTCCACGGCTAGAACGCTGGCCTGTCGTGTGATTCTAGTATTGGGAGCTACGCTACTCATAATCACAACCGCGACCCTGGCACATGCCGAAGAGGAAAC
>JAAZLF010000431.1 GCA_012799425.1 Actinomycetales bacterium
GCAGCTGGGCGTGCTCGGCCAGCTGCCGCCGCGCAGTGGAGTCATCGCCCAGCACGTCCTCCAGCGGGCGCTTCCAGTCCAGATCGCTCATCGCCGCACCACCTCCCAGTACTCCTCGTCCTCCATCAGATCCGCGTGCAGACCCTTCGCCCGGATCTCGCCCGCCCGCATGAACACCACGCGGTCGGCCGCCTGCAGCAGCGCTGGGGCGCGGGTGACCAGCAGGGTGGCGCGGTCGGTGCGGCGCCGTGCGGCGGCCAGGGCCTCGGAGATGTTCTGCTCCGTGACCGCATCCACCGCGGTGGTCGGATCGTGCAGCACGAGCACCGGCGCATCGGCCGCGACGGCCCGGGCGAGGGCGATGCGCTGACGCTGACCGCCCGAGAGGTTCGCCCCCCGATCCAGGATGCGGGTGTCGTAGCCCTCCGGCAGGATCCGCAGCAGGTCGTCGGCACCGGCGGCATGGAGGGCCCGATCGGCCCAGGTGTCCTCATCACCGGCCGCGGTGCCGGACGGTGCGCGGGTGGCGAGCTGCTCGCGCAGGGTGCCGTCGAAGAGGTCGACCACGTGCGGCTCGACCAGCAGCTCGGAACGGAGAGTCAGCCGGTCCTCAGGGGTGATCGGCTGCTCGCCCACCCGGGCACCGGCGTCGACCTGCCCGCTGACCGCATCGATCACGGCATCGGCATCCGCCGCATCGGCGCAGGCGAGCGCCACGATCTCGCCGTCGGCGACGGTGAGCTGCGGCAGATGAAGGCCACCGGCGGCGCCGCGTCGGCCCTGCCCGGCGCCGCGCCCCTCGCCCCGGTCATCGCGCTGGGTGGTGAGCACGTCCAGGCCGAGCTCGCGGTCATCGACCGTGCGGCCCAGATCGGTGTACAGATTGCGCACGCGGCGCGCCGAGGTGGACATGCCCGCCCACCACACCGGGGCACCGGCGAGGCCCTGCATCATGCCCATCACGTACCGGGCCACGCCGACCACGGCGATCAGCGTGCCGAGACCGATGGCGCCGTCGAGGGTGCGCAGCGCCGCCAGCACCACCACCGCGGCGAGCATGGTGCCGGTGACCAGGGTGGTCAGCCCGGAGGAGATCCCCGAGTAGCGGGCGTTGACCAGAGCCGCCTCCAACGCGATGCGGGAGCGACGGCGGTAGGTGGCCCGGGCACGGGACTGCACGCCGAGCCCCTGCAGCACCCGCAGCCCGTGCACCAGATCGGTGGCGGTGGCGGCGGCCTCGGCGGCCTGCGACTGCTGGTCGTCGTAGCGGGCCGAGAGGGTCGGGGTGATCACCCGGATCACCACCACCATCACCACGATGCCCAGCAGCATCGTCAGGCCGAGCCAGAGATCCGCCACCGCGAGATAGGCGGCGGCGGCCAGGATGGCCAGCAGCGCGGGCACCACCCAGGCGAGCATGTCCAGGAGATCGGAGGCCTTGTCGGCATCGGAGGTGGCGATCGAGAGCACCTCCCCGGCGGGCCGCTGGACCCGGCGGGAGCGGGGATCCAGCACCGCCCCGGTCAGCCCCACCCGCAGGCGGTGCCGCTCGAACATGCACGCCTTCTGCGTGGGGAGGAAGGTGAACACCCACAGCAGCGCGCCGATCACGCGCATCAGGATCAGCCCGAGCGCACCGAGCACCGTCAGCCGCAGATCGCCGGCCATGACACCGTGATCGATGATCAGCCCCAGCACGATCGGCATCAGCAGCTCGATGCCCTCCGAGACGGTCGCCAGCGGCAGCACGATCGCCAGCATCCGGCGATGGCTGCGGACGATCGAACGCATCACCCCCGGGGCGGCGACCGGGGATGCGGAAGGTGCCGCGGCGGACGCGGACGAGGAGGAGAGGAGCACTCGACAGATCCAACCCTCCCGCCCTGCACAGCGCAACGTTTTTAGGGCTCGCAGGGGTATCGGCCCGGTCACCACCCAGACAGCCGCCCGCCGTCCCGGCGCCAGTGACAGAATGGCGGCATCACCCCCGAGTCGAGGAGACCCCATGAGTGAGCGCA
>JAAZLF010000432.1 GCA_012799425.1 Actinomycetales bacterium
GAACGGCTGGGCGATCACCAGCTCCCGGATCTCCCTGCCCGCTTCGGCGAGCGCGATCGTGTCGTCGGTGTCCAGCGCGGTCAGCCGCTGATCGATCCGCTCGGCGAGGCCGGTGGCGCCGAGGAACTCGCGATACACCTCGGAGGTGGTGGCGAAGCCGTCCGGGACCTGCACGCCCAGGCGGGTCAGGTGCGAGACCATCTCGCCGAGGGAGGCGTTCTTGCCCCCGACCTGTTCGAGGTCGGCCATGCCGAGCTCGGAGAACCAGCGGATGCTCTGCGTCATTGCGTGCTCCTTGGAGTGGGGCTCTCAGCGGGCGGTGGTCCCGCGGCGGGCCAGCGATTGGAGGATCAGGGTGGACATCTCCTCGACGGACTTGCTCGAGGAGTCGACGAAGGGGATCCCGTGCACGTCGTAGACGCGGCGGGCCCGGGACAGCTCCCAGCGGGTCTGCGCCAGGGAGGCGTAGCGGGAATCGGGCAGGCGCTCGCTGCGCACGGCGGTGAGCCGCTGCGGCGAGGTGAGCAGGCCGAAGCAGCGGTCGGCGATGCCGGCGATCGACTCCGGCAGCACCTCGGCGGCGAGGTCCTCGTCCACCAGCGGATAGTTCGCCACGAAGATCCCGTGCATCAGGGCGAGGTACATGCTGGTGGGGGTCTTTCCGCAGCGCGAGGGCGCGATCAGCACGACATCGGCCTTCTCGATCGCACGCACCGACTGGCCGTCGTCGTGCTCGATCGCGAACTCGACGGCCTGCATGCGCCGGTTGTAGCGGCGGGAGTCGCCGACGCCGTGCAGGCGTGCGGGCGCGTGGTCGCCGGGCACTCCTAGCCGCTCCTCGAGCTGGGCGAGGTGGCCGCTGACGAAGTCGATGACCGGCGCTCTCGTGGCACGCAGCTCCTCGCGCACGGCCTCGTCGACCACGGTGAGGAATACCAGGGGCGCGGTGGCGCCCTCCATCGCGGCGTCGAGGTCGGCGCGCACCTCGCGGGCCTCCTCGACAGTGCGCACGAAGGGGATCAGGCGGCGCTCGAAGGGAACCGACGGGAACTGCAGCAGCAGGGCGTTGCCCATGGTCTCCGCGCTGATGCCGGTGGAATCGGAGACGAAGAAGACCGGAACTGCGGACTCGGCGGAGGTGGGCGGCCGCTCTGCTGGCGGCCGCGGCGGCGGGATCGGGAGTTCAGCGTTCACAGGGCGCCCCTCGCTCCGGGCCCGGCGCCGGAGCACCGGGGACACGTCGACGTGATGGGCTCACCGTAACCGTGAGGGCACGGCCGCGGCGATCAGGCCGGTGAAGGTGGCACGGCTCACCGGGAGGGTGCGCGAGCGCGCCGGGGACCGCGTCGAAACGTGCAGGATCGTGCAGACCCCGGGATCAGTCGCGGGCCAGGCTCTCCTCGCGGGCCTCCTCGAGCGCGACCTTCCGCGCGCCCGAGGCGGGGGCGAGGGCGACGCCCACGAGCACCACGGCGAGCGGCACCACGAGCGCGCCGCGCAGCCCCACCTCTTCGCCGAGGAGGCCGAGAGTGGGCGGCCCCACCAGGAAAGCGAGATAGCCGATGGTCGAGGCCAGCGCGACGCGGGCGGCGGGGTTCGGACCGGAGTCCCCGGCAGCGGAGAGCGCGAGCGGGAAGCCGAGCGACGCGCCCAGGCCCCACAGCACCACGGCCACGATGGCGACCGGCTGACTGTCCACGAAGGAGATCAGCGACAGGCCCACGGCGGCGAACAGGGCGCTGACCATGAGCACCCGGGCACGGCCCACCCGGGCCACGATCGGACCGCCGCAGAAGCGGCCGATCGTCATCGACGCCGCGAACAGCGCGAACACGGTCGAGCCCATCGTGGCGCCGAAGCCATGCCCGTCCACCATGATCAGCGGCAGCCAGTCGTTGGCGGTGCCCTCGGCGAGCGCCATCGCCAGCACGATCCCGCCGATCAGCACCAGGCGGGTGTCCTTCCACAGCGCCGGGCGCGGGGTCGCGGCCTGCTCGGCGCGCTCGGCCGCGGTGACTCGGCCGACGCCCGACGGAACCGCGCGCAGCGCCCACACCAGCAGCACCGCGCCGAGCACGGCGATCAGCACCAGGTGGGCGACGACGGAGAACGCCACCGCATTGGCGAGGATGCCCAGGCCCGCACCGATCACGGTGCCGAGGCTGAAGCAGCCGTGCAGGGCGGGCAGGAAGGGCCTGCCGCCCAGCCGCTCGACATCGGCGCCCTCGACGTTCATCGCGACCTCGCCGCCGCCCATCCCGGCCCCGAACAGCGCCAGGCCGAAGGCGGTCAGCAGCGGCATGCCGCTCGCGGCGCCGAGGGCGATGGTGGGCATCGCGATCACGATCAGGGCCGAGCCCGCGGCGACGACGGGGCGGGTGCCCAGGCGCATCACCAGAGGGCCCGAGGAGAGGATCCCGGTCATCGAGCCGACGGAGAGCCCGAACAGCACCAGCCCCATCTGGGCGGTCGAGGCCTCCAGCAGGTCACGCACGGCGGGCGTGCGGGTGACCCAGGCGGCCATGCTCAGGCCGGGCAGCAGGAACAGCGCGTACAGCGCCCACCGGCGGCGGCGCAGCGAGATGGGCACGAAGGCTCCTCGACGAGGGTGAGGGATCAGGCGGCGGTCAGCACGCCCACCAGGAAACCGCTCCCCGCAGGGTGCAGCTCCCAGCTGGAGAAGCGCTGCTGCAGGGCCAGGCCGCCGGCGGCGGCGTCGGCCGTGAAGTCGTCGAGATCGTACCCGCGATCCAGCCCGAAGCCCACGACCAGCCGCCCCTCGGGAGCGAGATGCTCGGCCAGTCGCGCCAGAGCCGGCCGGCGCTCCTCCCCCGCGAGGAAGGTCAGCACGTTGCCGGCGCAGACCTGCAGGTCGAACAGCAGCCGTGCACCGTCCTGCGCGCGCAGGTCGAGCGCGGCGAGGTTCCCGACCTCCCAGCGTGCCCCGGGGTGGTCCTCCCGGGCCACCTCGATCAGCTCCGCGTCGAGGTCCGCGCCCACCACCTGGTGGCCGGCGCGGGCCAGGTAGCCGCCGATCCTGCCGGTGCCGCAGCCGGCGTCGAGGATCCGGGCGCCGCGGCCGGCCATGGCGTCGATCAGCCGCGCCTCCCCGTGGATGTCCTTGCCGGAGGCCTCGATCCGGCGCCACCTCTCTGCATAGCCCCGCGCGTGGTCGGGGTTCTGGCGCACGGCGGCGTGCCAGAGGTTCTCATGCGGTCCGGGGGTGCTCGTCATCGGATCACGCCGCGATGCGGGAGTCGTCACGGATCTGCCCCACGAGCTCCTCGAGCATGTCCTCGAGGGTGACGATGCCGATCACGGCGCCGCCCTCATCGGTCGCCGCACCGAGGTGGGCGCCCGAGTCCTGCATCGCGGTGAGCGCCTGGCGCAGAGGCTCGTCGGCACGGATCACGGGCAGCGTGCGGATGCGGGCGGCGGGGATCGGCTGATCGCGGTGCTCCTGCACCGAGTCCAGCAGGTCCTTGATGTGCACGTAGCCGCTCAGCGTGCCGTCCTTCGCCTTGACGGGGAAGCGGGAGTAGCCCTCGACCGCGGCGGCCTCGGCCTGCGCGGCGGTGACCCCGGCGGGAAGGGTGGAGACCTCCGCCAGCGGGATCACCAGGTTGGCCACGCTGCGGGCCTCGAAGCGCAGGGCGCCCAGCAGGAGCGCCTCGTCGTTGTCCTCGAGCAGACCGCCCTCACGGGACTCGCTGACCATCGCCGCCACCTCATTGCGGGTGAACACGCTGGTCACCTCGGCCTTCGGGGTGATTCC
>JAAZLF010000433.1 GCA_012799425.1 Actinomycetales bacterium
AGCCATGAGGCCCTTCACCTGTGGGTGACGGGCCTCATGGCTGCTGAGGGTCCCCTCGGCACGCGCGAGCGTCCGGGGGAAGCGGGACTCACTGCCCGTGGGCCTCTTCGTAGGCCTTGCGGATGGTGCCGGAGATGCGGCCGCGGTCGGGGACCTCGTAGCCCGCCTCGCGCGCCCACTCGCGGATCCGTGCGGAATCGTTCGAGCCGCCGCGGGCGGGAGCGGTGCCGCGTGCACGACGGCCGCCCACACGACGAGCCTTCTCCACCCAGGTGCCGAGCTCCTCGCGGAGCTTCGTGGCGTTCTCGGCGGAGAGGTCGATCTCGTAGGCGACGCCATCCAGGGCGAAGCTCACCGTCTCGTCGGCCTTGTCGCCGGTGAGGTCGTCGATGAGCTCCACGTACGTCTTCCGTGCCATAGGGGTTCTCCCTCGTTGGTATGACTTCATTGTGCCGCACGATCTCTGATGAGTTCGGCGTCAGGCACGAGTATGGGGTTGTACCGCCCGCATTTCAATCTCATTCCGATTTTCAATCACGCGGAGTGATTCGGTTCATCCCTGGCGCGGCGTTCACGGTATTCACGTTCGGCTTCTCGCTCCATCTCGCGTTCTCCGCGATCAGCTCGCATGATCGCGCGGATCACGAACCAGAACAGCAGCCCCACACCGATCGACGGGACCAGCGCCCCGGCCTCGAACCAGAATCCGGAATCCATCTCAGACCTCCGGCTTCACGAGCGGGAACAGGATCGTCTCGCGGATCCCCTGGCCGGTGATCGCCATCAGCAGGCGATCCACTCCCATGCCCATGCCACCCGTGGGTGGCAGCGCATATTCCATGGCCTCGAGGAAGTCCTCGTCCAGACGCATCGCCTCGTCGTCGCCCTGGGCGGCGAGCTCCGCCTGCTGGGCGAAGCGTTCGCGCTGGATGACCGGGTCCACGAGCTCCGAATAGCCGGTGCCGAGCTCGAACCCGCGCACGTACAGGTCCCACTTCTCGACCACGCCGGGCTCGGTGCGGTGGGCACGCACCAGCGGACTGGTCTCCACCGGGAAGTCACGCACGAAGGTGGGCGCGTGGAGATGGTCGCCCACGCGGTGCTCGAAGAGCTCCTCGACCAGCTTCCCGTGGCCGAACTTCGGGTGCTCGAGGTCCAGATCGAGGGAACGGGCGATCTCGCGCAGGCGCTCGGGAGCGGTGTTCGGGGTGATCTCCTCACCGAGGGATTCCGAGAGGGATCCGTAGACGGTGATCTTGCTCCATTCCCCGGAGAAGTCGTACTCGGTGCCGTCGGAGAGGGTGACCACCTGCGAACCGGTGGCCCGCTCAGCGGCCTCCTGGACCAGGGTCCGGGTCAGATCCCCGATGGTGTCGTAATCCCCGTAGGCCTGATAGGCCTCGAGCATCGCGAACTCCGGGGAATGCGTGGAGTCGGCGCCCTCGTTGCGGAAATTGCGATTGATCTCGAAGACCTTCTCCAGGCCTCCGACGGCCGCGCGCTTGAGGAACAGCTCGGGAGCGATGCGCAGGTACAGATCGAGATCGAAGGCGTTCATGTGGGTGACGAACGGCCGTGCGGCCGCGCCGGAGGGGATCACCTGGAGCATCGGGGTCTCGATCTCCACGTACTCACGGTCGTGGAAGGACGTGCGCAGCGAGTGCATCACCTCGGCGCGCTGGCGCACCATGTCCCGCGACTCCTGGCGCACGATCAGGTCGACGTAGCGGTGACGGACCCGGGATTCCTCGGAGAGACCGGCGTGGAGCACCGGGAGCGGGCGCACGGCCTTGGCTGCCATCTGCCAGGAGTCCGCGAAGACGCTCAGCTCGCCGCGCCGGGAGGCGCCCACCCGGCCGTGGAAGAACACGTGGTCGCCGAGGTCGACGTCGGCCTTCAGATCCGCCAGGCGCTCCTCGCCGATGACGGCCTGGGAGGCCATGATCTGCAGCCGCGCTCCAGCGCCGTCCTGCAGGGTGACGAAGGCCAGCTTCCCGGTGTTGCGCTGGAAGACGACGCGCCCGGCGATGCCGACGACGTCCTCCGTCTCCTCACCGGCCTCGAGGTGGCCGTACCGGGAGCGGACCTCGGCGATGGTGCTGGTCACCGGGACGGAGACGGGATAGGCCTCTTCGCCGCGCGCCAGCAGCCGCTCCCGCTTGGACTTTCGGACTGCGACCTGGTCGGAGGTGTCCGTGGTGTCGGGGGCAGGGAGATTCTCGCTCATGTGGGCAATTGTCTCATCACCGCCACGGCGAATGCCCGTGGGGCTCACGGGGCTGTAGCCACCGCCACAGCGGCGTCGAGGAGACGCGTGCCCTCGACCCTGCCGGCGAGCACCAGCAGCACTTCTCCTCGATGGTCCGGTCCGATGGTCTCGAGCGTGGCCGGATCGAGGGCTCTGGCGTAGTCCCATTCGATCTC
>JAAZLF010000434.1 GCA_012799425.1 Actinomycetales bacterium
CCCGCCTATGTCGCCGACCGCGGACTCTCGGCGGAGGTCCCGGACTACGGGCGGGTGGACTTCGACCTGGTCTGGTCCGGCGCCTTCTACGCGATGATCGACGCCTCAGTGCACGGCTTCGCGCTCACGGCCGACGAGCAGATCGCCCTGACCGCCTTCGGGGACGCCTTCGTACGCGCAGCCCGGCCGGGACTGCGCCAGGAGCATCCCTCGCTCGGGGACGTGGGACCGCTGCCCTTCGTCCACTTCATGGGACCTGTGCACTCTCTGGGCATCGGCGCGGCCGAGTCCCGTTCGGCCACCTACGTCCACCCCGGGGTGATCTGCCGCAGCCCCACCGGGACCGGCACCTCCGCCCGGCTCGCGCTCCTGGCCGGGCAAGGTGCGCTGGGGCCGGGCGATGCGTTGGAGACGATCTCCCCACGTGGCAACCGCTTTGTGGGCACCGTGGTCGGGGAGACGAGAGTGGGAGACTTTCCCGCCTGGCACTCGACGATCACCGGCTCGGCCCGGCTGATGGCCCGTTCTCGACTCACCGTGGACCTCGATGACCCGCTGGTGGATGCCTCGGATCTCGAACCCCTGCTCAGCACCTGAGCTGCCGACGGTCAGCGTTCTGCTCAGCGGCCGCGGCGCCGAGGTCGCAGCGCGTTGGTGCACCACAGCGACAGCGCGATGAGCACCGGCTGGAAGAACAGACGGCCGAAGCGCTTGGCGTCGGTGTCCAGCCCGAAGCCGTCGCGCTCGTGCAGCCACTGGGCGATGTTGCCGGGGAACACGGCGACGAAGAACGCCGCGGCGATCCAGCCGACGGTCGCCTGGCGGCGCACGAGCAGCATCAGGGCGCTGCCCAGGGTGATCTCGGCGATCCCGGAGGTGACCACCGTGGTGTCAGGGTCCAGGGGCACGAAGTCCGGCACCTGGGCCTGGAACTCCTCCCGCGCGACGGTGAGGTGGCTGATACCGGCGCCGACCAGCATCGCTCCCAATGCGAGGCGGGCCAGAGTACGCGGCCAGGTGCTGCGCCGAGTCTTCTCGGCGGCGGGATCGGGACGAGGGGAGCGACGCACGGACATGACGCACCTTCCGGTGGCGGGACGGGTGAGCTGACCTTATCCGCCTCAGCTGGCCGCACCGTGCGGACGCGCACGCCGGGACCTGCCCCTCAGGCCGCGAGAATCGGCGCCGGGAAGCTGGTCCTCGATGGTTGGGACGCTGGCTCGTCGCTCTTCGACGGCTGGTCGTCCTCACCCGTGAGGGGTGCGGGAGCGTGCTCCTCGGAGGTCTCGACGGTCTCGGCGCACCGCGGCAGAGGCGCGGGCAGGTCCAGGCTCACCGGCAAATACCCGTCGCTGAAGGGATCGGGTGCGGCCATGCGCGCCTCGAGCTGGGCGACTATGGCGGCTTCGAGGTGCCTCGCTTCGGTGAGGTCGACCCGGATGGGACTTGCGGGGTCGAGCATGCGTGCGCGTGCGACATGTTCGAGGAGCACCGGCAAGGTCTGCTCGGTGAGGCATCCGGTGGCGATCAGCTCGATCGCTTCGAGATCCAGATCGGCTCGGATCAGCAGGGAGATCGTGTGTTTCATGGTGGCGCTCTGGGATGGGCGCGCTCGTACAGACGCGCCCCGGACGTGCGAGGGGTTGAGGGACGCTGCGGCGTGCGACCGGTCGGTGCGGGGCCCGGGGGTACCGGGCCCCGCACCGAAATCAGCCGACGGAGGACTCGAGCTGGGGCGCGCTCTGCGCGGAGGTGATCTCGATCTTTCGGGGCTTGGCCCTCTCGCTGAGCGGGATCGTCACGCTGAGCACGCCGTTGTCGTAGCTCGCGCTGATCGCCTCGGTGTCCAGCCCCTGGCCCAGGGTGAGCTGACGCAGGAAGCTGCCGCCGGTGCGCTCGCGAGAGATCCACCTGGCGCCCTCGTCCGTGGTGAGGGTTCGTTCGGCGCGGATGGTGAGCAGTTGCCCATCGACATCGATGTCCACCGAGCCGGGATCCACCCCCGGCAGGTCAGCGGACAGGATGTACCGGTCGCCCAGGCGGTAGAGATCCATCGGCATCTGCCGCGGGCCACGCCGGCCGTTGTCGAAGAAGGCGTTCGTGAAGTGCTCCAGGTCTCGGAGCTGATCGAAAGTGGTCATCGCATCTCCTTTCCACATGGCCGCCGCCATCGGCGGCCGCTTCACCTTGAGCCGGATCGACTCAACTGTGGCCGAGATTAGCACTCGACCCCGGAGAGTGCCAGATTATGTTCGCTCATAGCGTAGAAGCGCAGCGTGCAAGGGTGCGCGATGCGCAGTAGGGGTGCTGCCGCCGGGGCGAGGAGGGCTATCCGGGGAGCTGTGGCACGGCGGCGAGGAGTTTCTGCGTATAGGGGTCCTTCGGGGCGGTGAGCACAGCCAGGGTGCGGCCCTGCTCAACGATCCGGCCGTCGTGCAGGATCACGGTCTCCTCGCACAGGCGGCCCACGATCGCGATGTCGTGGCTGACCATCACCAGCGTCATCCCCAGCTCGTCCTTCAGCCGGGCCAGCAGCTCGATGATCTGGGCGCGCACGGAGACGTCGAGCGCGCTGACAGGTTCATCAGCCACCAGCACCTGGGGGGAGGGGGCCAGGGCGCGGGCGATCGCGATGCGCTGACGCGGCTCTTCACAGATGAGGGTGTAGGAACTGGCGGCGCGGAGGGGCAGGGTGCGAGGTCATGGAGCTCCAGCGCGACGGGGGTCAGGGACACGCTGCCGACGCTGGTAGCGATGAGAACCCCTCGATCCTAGGGCCGTGAGCGCGACGTGGCCAGGGAGGGTGAGGGATCTCGGCCGCGTGGTCAGGCCACCCGCCCGCCGGCCTCGGGCCGACGGGCCGACGGGCAGACGGGCCGACGACGGCCGGGCTCACTCCCCGTAGCGCAGCTCCACGCGACGGTTCGCGGCGTAGGTGGAGGGGTCATCAGGGCTCTCGGAGACGGCGGGCTGCTCGTC
>JAAZLF010000042.1 GCA_012799425.1 Actinomycetales bacterium
CGAAGGTGCTGGCCGAGGCGGCGGAGTCCGCCGACCTCGTCGTGACCACCGGGGGCATCGGACACGGCGCCTATGACGTGGTCAAGGAGCTGCTCGGACCGCGGGGCACGGGCACCTCCCGCTTCACGCATCTCGCGCTGCGGCCCGGCGGGCCCCAGGGCGCCGGGCACCTGGCGGGCGGCACCCCGGTGGTGCACCTGCCCGGCACACCGGTGGGCGCACTCGTGGGCTACCACCTGTTCGTGCGGCAGCTGCTCCCCGGCGGTGCGGCGATGCCGCGTGCGGTCCCGCTCGAGGACCCCGCCGCACTGGTGGCGCGCAGCAGGCGCCGTGAGGGCCTGGTGGTCCTCGCAGGGCGCTTCGCCACCACGACCCGGGGCGCCGAGTCCGTGCAGCTGCTGCCAGGGCGGCGCCTGGCGCCCTACGGGCGCGCCGACGCGCTCGTGCTGGGAGGCGCCGCGGCGGGCACCGCAGACCAGGGGCGGGCCCTGGTGCTGGCGCTGTGAGACGAGGAGAGGACGCCATGGAGGAGCACGTGGACGAGTCGAACGCGCCGGAGGGACCGCCGTCGATCCTGCGCCGGGCCGTGCCCGAGCACCGCCTCGCCCCGCCCGGCGAGCTCGGCGAGCGGTACCTGCGCCAGATGCGACTGCCGCAGCTGGGCGAGATGGGGCAGCGCCGCCTGGCCGCGGCGCGGGTCGCGGTGATCGGCGCCGGCGGGCTCGGCGCTCCCGTGCTGTCCTACCTGGCCGCCGCGGGAGTCGGGACGATCACGGTGTTCGACCCGGACACGGTCGATGCCACGAACCTCCACCGCCAGGTGCTGTTCACCGCCGAGGACGTCGGCCGTCCGAAAGCTGTCGCGGCCGCGGAGCACCTGCGTGCCCAGAACCCGGAGGTGACCGTCACCGCCGAGGTCGGCACCGTCACCCCCTCCTCGGCGCTCGAGCAGCTCGGCGAGCATGACCTGGTGCTCGACGGGACCGACAACTTCCCCACCCGCTACATGGCCTCGGATGCCTGCGAGATCCTCGACATCCCCCTGGTGTGGGGCTCGATCCTCGCCTTCGCCGGGCAGGTCAGCGTGTTCTGGGGCGCGGGCGGGCACGGCGTGACCTATCGCGACGTGCATCCGGTGCCGCCGCGGCCGGGGGAGGTGCCCAGCTGCTCCGAGGCGGGGGTGCTGGGCATGCTGTGCGGGGTGATCGGCTCGACCATGGCGATGGAGGCGGTCAAGGTCCTCGCCGGGCTCGGCGACGTGCTCTTCGGGCGCCTGGCGCTCTACGACGCGCTGCGCGCCCGCTGGGACGAGGTGCCGCTGGCCCGCGATCCCGGCCGCAGCACGGTGGAGTCGATCGAGGACGTGATGACCACGTGCGGACTGCCGGGGCCGACGGGCCCCGCGACCGACGAGGTCTCCGTCGCCGAGCTGATAGAGCTGCTGGGCGCCGGGGTGCGGGTGATCGACATCCGTGAGCGGCATGAGCTGGAGGTCGGGATGATCGAGGGCGCCGAGCACGTGCCGATGGCCGCGCTGCTGGCGTCGGAGAACGGCGCGGGCTCGCTCGAGGGCGCGGTGCTCTACTGCGCGGCGGGCTCCCGCTCCGCGAGCACGCAGCGGGCGTTGGCCGGGCGCGGGGTCTTGGTGCGCTCCCTGCGCGGCGGCTTCGGCGCCGTCGAGGGCAGCGGGATCGCCGTGCGGCTGCCGGGCTGAGGGCTGCCGGCGTCAGCCGCCGGCGAAGGGAGGCAGCACATCGATCCGGTCGCCGTCGACGAGGGTACGGCTGCGATCGGTGCAGGCCACCGCGTTGATCAGGAAGCTCGATCGCCCGATCACGCGGGCGGCGTCCGCGGAGGCGTCGGCGCCGAGGGCCTCCACCGCCTCCTGCAGCGTCGAGGCATGCACCTCGGCGGTGTCGGCCCCGAACTCGGCGGCGGCCCCCGCGAAGAGACGCACGACGATCCGGGGCGCCGTGGTGGCGCCGGGGTCGGTGGTGGTGTCGATGCTGGTCATCTCGTCCTCTCTCATCCGCCGATGGCGCTCATCGGGCGCTGCGGCTGCACGAAGTCCGCGCGGTCCATGCCGTGCCCGGCCTTCTTCCCCCACTGGGCGGCGCGCCAGATGGTCGCGACGGCCTCGTCGTCGGCTCCCGAGCGCAGCGCGCCGCGCAGATCCGTCTCCTCCCGGGAGAAAAGGCAGGTGCGCACGCGGCCCTCGGCGGTGAGCCGGGTGCGGCGGCAGTCGGCGCAGAAGGGGCGGGTCACCGAGGCGATGACGCCCACGCGCCCGCGGTGGCTGCCGGTGTCGCGGTCGGCGACCTCGAACAGCTCCGCGGGGGCGCCTTCGCGTGCCTCGGCCACCGGGGTGAGGGCGTAGCGGGGCTCGAGCATCCGGTGGATGTCGCCGGCGGTGATCATCGAGCCGCGGTCCCAGATATGGTCCGCGTCCAGGGGCATCTGCTCGATCACGCGTAGCTGGAGGTCCCGCTCCAGGCACCAGTCCAACAGGTCGGGCAGCTCGTGGTCGTTGACCCCGGGCAGGAGCACGGCGTTGACCTTGATGGGGTCGAGCCCCGCCTGCCGGGCGCCCTCGATCCCCGCGAGCACGCGGTGCAGGAGGGGGCGACGGGTCAGGCGCTCGAAGGTCTCGGTGACCACGGAGTCGAGGGAGACGTTGATCCGGTCCAGCCCCGCCTCCCTCAACGGGGCGGCACGACGATCCAGGCCGATCGCGTTCGTGGTCAGCGAGATGTCGGGACGGGGCTCGAGCGCGGCCACACCGGCGATGATCTGCTCGAGGTCGGGCCGGGTCAGCGGCTCGCCGCCGGTGAAGCGCACCTGCTCGATGCCCAGGCGCTCCACCCCGATGCGCACCAGGCGCACCACCTCGTCGACGCTCAGCAGCTGGTCCTTCTTCAGGAACGTCATCCCGGACTCGGGCATGCAGTAGGTGCAGCGCAGGTTGCAGAAGTCCGTCAGCGACAGGCGCAGATCGCTCGCCTCGCGCCCGAAGGTGTCGGCCAGGGCCGGGGTGTCCGGACGGTCCGAGGTGTCGGGCAGGGCAGCGGCGGTCTCGTCGGTCCTGCGCGGCGTCGGCATGCCCAACGAGATGCGGCGCGAAGCCATCGGCTCACCCCTTTCGACGAGGCCCGGGCCGTTCCGGGATCTCCCCTCAGGATAGGGGGTCCAGCCCATGCCGCGGAGGGACCGTCGGCATGATCCCCGCACGATCGGTCCCTCCTGCCGCCTCGCCGCCGCGGGGAGAGACATACTGGAGGCACTCATCAGCACGTCGCTGCACGCGGGCGGGAGGGAGACCAGATGTCCGGCACCCAGCGGATCCCCCTGGCCGATCATGTGGCCGATGCCGTCGCGCTGCTCGGCACGGTCCGCGCCACCGAGGTGATCACCCTGGACGGTCGCGCCGCGGGCCGTGTCGCCGCGCGCGAGCAGCGTGCCCTGGTCGACGTCCCGGGCGTGGACAACTCGCAGATGGACGGGTTCGCCGTGGCGGCCCAGGACCTCGGTGCTGCCGGCAGCGAGGTGACGCTCCCGCTCGGTCCGATGATCGCGGCGGGGGACGCCCCTTCCGCTCTCGAGCTCGGCATCGCCCGACCGATCATGACCGGAGCTCCGATGCCGGACGGCGCCGAGCTGGTGATCCCCGTCGAGGAGAGCGCCCAGGGGAGCTTCGCCCCCGGCGAGAGGGCCACCGCCGTCACCCTCACCCCGGCCGCGACCGAACGCGGCCGGTTCGTGCGTCGGCGCGGCTCGGACACGCGCCGCGGGGACACCGTGCTGCGCCGTGGGCGGGCGCTCACACCTGCCCGGATCGCCCACCTCGCCTCCTGCGGAGCCCGCGACGTCGAGGTCGAGGTGCCGCTGCGGGCGATCGTGCTGTCCACCGGCAGCGAGGTGCAGGCCGCGGCCGGCGGCGCCCCCGCTCCCGGGAACATCTTCGACGCGAACGGGCCGGGCCTGTCCGCCGCCCTCACCGCGGCGGGCGCCGAGGTGGTGCACGTCGGTGCCGTCCCCGATGACGCCCCCACGCTGCTCGAGCACCTGCGCCGCCAGCTGCGCGCCCATGATGCCGACCTCATCGTCACCAGCGGTGGTGTGAGCATGGGAGCCCTCGAGGTGGTCCGGCACGCCGCCGCCTGCGACGGCGTCCGGCTCGCCTTCCCGAAGATCGCTCTGCAGCCCGGCGGACCGCAGGGGATCGGCACCCTGGAGCTGGAGGGGCGCAGGGTGCCGTGGCTGGCCTTCCCCGGGAACCCGGTCTCCGCGCTGCTGAGCTGCGAGCTCATCGCCCGGCCCGCGCTCGGGGCTCCCGCCCGGCGTCGCCTGCGCCTGCCCGTGCAGCTTGAGGCGGAGGAGCCCTCACCGCCCGCGCTCGACCAGTACCGTCGGGCCCGCGTGCTGCCTTCGGGCCGGGTGCGTCTGGTGGGCGGGGCGTCCTCCCACCTGCTCGGCGGCTACGCGGCGGCGGACGCCCTGGTGCTGGTGCCGACGGGCACCGACGCGATCCGCGACGGCGACGAGCTCGAGACCCTGCTGATCCCCGGAGGAGACCGATGAACCATCCCGCCGATGACCTCTCCCACGTGCGGCCCGACGGCTCCGCCCACATGGTCGACGTGACCGACAAGGCCGTCACCTCCCGCGAGGCGAGCGCACGGGCCGTGCTGCGCACCCGGCCCGACGTCGTGGCCCGGATCGCCGAGGGCGATCTGCCCAAGGGCGAGGCGCTGGCCACCGCCCGGATCGCAGGGATCATGGGCGCCAAGCGGACCCCGGACCTGATCCCGCTGTGCCATCCGCTGCCTCTGTCCGGGGTCGAGCTCGACCTGGCCCCCGTCGACGACCGGGTGGAGATCACCGCGCGGGTGCGCACCAAGGGCGTCACCGGCGTCGAGATGGAGGCGCTGACCGCCGCCACCGTCGCCGCGCTGACCGTCTACGACATGATCAAGGCCGTCGACCATCTCGCGACGATCGAGGGGATCCAGGTGCTCACCAAATCGGGCGGCCGCAGCGGCGACTGGTCGCGGAGCGCCGTGGAGTCGCAAGACCGCGGCGGGCACGGGAGCGGAGCGTGAGGGAGGTCCCCGCGAGGCGCAGCGACACGGACTGCACGATCCGTGAGGACCCGGCCGTCCCGCCGCCGCTGGCCGGCACCGCACAGATCGTGATCGCCTCGACGCGCGCCGCCGACGGGACGTACGAGGACCGCACCGGTCCGCTGCTGGTGCAGTGGCTGCGAGGCCGCGGCCTCGACCGGGTCGAGCGCTCCGTGGTGAGCGACGGGCCGGAGGTCGGCCGGGCGCTCGCCGACGCGATCGAGGAGGGCACCGACATCGTCATCACCTCCGGCGGCACGGGGGTCAGCCCCACCGACACCACCCCCGAGCAGACCGCGCCGTTCATCGAGCGGGAGATGCCGGGGGTCCTCGAGGCCGTGCGCAGGCTCGGCGCGCAGAAGATCCCCACCGCGCTGCTCAGCCGCGGCCTGGCCGGGATGGCCGGACGCACCTTCGTGGTGAACCTGCCGGGCTCGCGAGGCGGAGTGCGGGACGGCATCGAGGTGCTCGACCCGATCCTCGATCATCTGCTGGACCAGCGCGACGGAGGAGACCACGCATGAACCACCAGCCCGGCACCGCAGACGGCGCCGACCCGACCCGCGGCACCGCGCCGTTCGGCGGCCCCGCCGAGCAGCTCCGCATCGCGGGCGATCCCGCGATGGGCGGTTCCCAGGAGCGCTCCCGGTTCGCTGCGATCAGCGCGGCGGAGATCTCCGTGGCCCGTATGGTCGAGGCGGTCGCCGACGACCGCTGCGGCGCCGTGGTCACCTTCGACGGGGTGGTGCGCGATCACGACGGCGGGCGCGGCGTGGAGCGCCTGGAGTACTCCGGCCACCCGACGGCGCAGCAGATCCTCGCCGAGGTCGCTCGCGAGATCACCGTGCGCTATCCCGACACCCTGGTCGCCGTCGCCCACCGCGTCGGTCCGCTCGCGATCGGGGACTCCGCCCTGACGTGCGCGGTCGCCGCACCCCACCGCAAGCAGGCCTTCGTCGCGTGCGACGAGCTGGTGGACACGGTCAAGCAGAGGGTGCCGATCTGGAAGCACCAGATCTTCGAGGACGGGCAGAGCGAATGGGTGGGTGCGCTGGGCTGATCCCGAGCTGGGCACCACCCGCTCGGCCGCGCTTCACCTGCCGGACACCGCAGATGGCTACCGTGCTCCCATGCGCATCCTGCACCTGACCGACACCCATCTCTACGGCGACCCCTCGGCCCGTCATTACGACCGGATCGATCCCACCGCCGCCCTGCGCGGTGTGCTGGATCGCCTGGAGGGGCTGCACGACATCGGCCTGGTGGTCCATACGGGGGACGCCTCCGAGGACGGCACCGCACAGAGCTACCGGCTGCTGCACGAGATCCTCGACCCCTTCGCGGCCTCGCTCGGGGCCCCGCTGGCGGTGGTGATGGGAAACCATGACGTCTCGGCCGTGTACGGCAGCCAGATCGCGCCGGGTGAGCGTGCGCCGCACAGCCAGGACCGGGTGCTGCCGCTGCCCGGCGGCGGGCGTGCGGTGGTGCTCGACTCGAGCGTCCCCGGCGCCGGCTACGGGCACCTCGAGCCCGCCCAGCTCGACTGGCTGCGGGAGGTGCTGTCCGCACCTGCCGCGGGTGGGACCGTGCTCGCGGTCCACCATCCGCCGCTGGTGGGCGCCACCGCCCTGCTGCGCGGCCTGGACCTCGACGGCCTCGACGATCTCGCCGCCGTGCTCGAGGGCTCGGACGTGCGCATCGTGCTCTCCGGCCACTACCACCACGAGATGAACGGGTCGATCGCCGGGATCCCGGTCCACGTCGCCCCGGGGATCACCAATGTGGTCGATCCGCTGACGGGTGGAGCGCACGAGCAGGCTCTCGCGCTGTCCGGGGCCAGTGTGATCGAGCTGGGCGCGGGCGCGCCGCGGGTGTTCAGCGCTGTGTTCCCGAACGCGGGGGACAGCGCGGGCGACGTCGAGGCGCCCGTCTACCGCTTCAGCCCTGAGCAGGTGCGGCAGATCCTCGAGGCCGCCGGCCGCTGAGGGGACCGGGGTCAGCGACCCATGCCCATGGGGCCGATGCCCTGGCTGTAGCGCGACTTCATCATGGCGGCGTAGTCCTCGCCGGCGCGCTGGGTCGACGTGGCGCCGGGGCGCTCGACGTCCTGGCCCTGCATGCGGTCTGCGATGCGGCCCATGGCGGAGCTGAGGGAGCGGAGGAAGGTCATGATCGTGGGTCTCCTTCGGTGCGGAGTGCGGTGATCGGCCCGGCCCTGGATCGCAGGTGCCGCAGCGTCTGTGAGCACGTCCCATCCTCCGCTGTCCACGGCTGCGGCGCGAGGACTTCGCGCCACAAGTTGGCGGCTTCACAAAAAGGGTGTGACCTGGTGCGCCTCCGCGTGCCGCGCGGTGGCACGGAAGGTGAGACGGGACGGTCGGCGCAGGTGTCGGACCACCGATTTAGCACTCGCCTTGCATGAGTGCCAGCGGGCGTCCTACAGTTGCCCCGTTGGCAGTCGAAGGCCGAGAGTGCCAGAGATTGCCGCAGCGGGATCCTCCCCGGTCGGCACCGCGACGACGACCGGCACCGGATCCCGGCACCCAACAACTCACGCAGAGTCACATCTCTTCATGAAGGAGTGAGCCGCATGTCGGTCTCCATCAAGCCCCTCGAGGATCGCGTCGTCGTCAAGCCGCTCGAGGCGGAGCAGACCACCGCCTCCGGTCTGGTCATCCCGGACAGCGCGAAGGAGAAGCCCCAGGAGGGCGAGGTCATCGCCGTCGGCGAGGGCCGCTTCGATGACAAGGGTCAGCGCGTCCCCATGGACGTCAAGGTCGGCGACAAGGTCGTCTTCTCCAAGTACGGCGGCACCGAGCTGAAGTACGGGAACGATGAGTTCCTGGTCCTCGGCGCGCGCGACATCCTCGCCGTCATCAACGACTGAGTGAACTGAGGCTCATCCAGCTATGGCAAAAGAGATCATCTACAACGAGGATGCGCGGCGCGCCCTCGAGCGTGGCGTGGACAAGCTCGCCAACACCGTCAAGGTGACGCTCGGCCCCAAGGGCCGCAACGTCGTCCTCGACAAGAAGTGGGGCGCTCCCACGATCACCAACGACGGCGTGACCATCGCCCGTGAGATCGAGCTCGAGGATCCCTACGAGAACCTCGGCGCTCAGCTCACCAAGGAGGTCGCGACCAAGACCAACGACGTCGCGGGCGACGGCACCACCACGGCCACCGTCCTCGCCCAGGCCATCGTCCACGAGGGCCTGCGCAACGTCGCCTCCGGCGCCGCTCCGGCAGCGCTCAAGCGCGGCATCGAGCAGGCGGTCGAGGCGCTCTCCGAGAAGCTCGGCGAGATCGCCACGCCCGTCGACGGCAAGGCGCAGATCGCCTCCGTCGCCTCCGTCTCGAGCCAGGACCGCGAGATCGGCGACCTGCTCGCCGAGGCGTTCGACAAGGTCGGCAAGGACGGCGTCATCACGGTGGAGGAGTCCTCCACCACCGCGATGGAGCTCGACTTCACCGAGGGCATGCAGTTCGACAAGGGCTACATCTCCCCGCACTTCGTCACCGACGCGGACCGTCAGGAGACCGTCCTCGAGGACGCCCACGTGCTGCTGCACCAGGGCAAGATCTCGGCCGTGGCGGACATCCTGCCGCTGCTCGAGAAGGTCGTCGAGGGGGGCAAGCCCCTGTTCATCATCGCCGAGGACATCGACGGTGAGGCTCTGTCGACGCTGGTCGTCAACAAGATCCGCGGCACCTTCAAGGGTGCGGCGGTCAAGGCGCCCGCGTTCGGCGACCGCCGCAAGGCGATGCTGCAGGACATCGCGGTGCTCACCGGCGCCCAGGTGGTCACCTCCGACCTCGGCCTGGACCTCAAGACCGTCGGCACCGAGGTGCTCGGCACGGCGGGCCGCGTCGTCGTCACCAAGGACTCCACCACGATCGTGGGCGGCGCCGGTGATGACCAGGCCGTGGCCGACCGCGTCTCGCAGATCCGCTCCGAGATCGAGAACACCGACTCCGACTGGGACCGCGAGAAGCTCCAGGAGCGCCTGGCGAAGCTGGCCGGCGGCGTCTCCGTGATCAAGGTCGGGGCTCACACCGAGGTGGAGCTCAAGGAGAAGAAGATGCGCATCGAGGACGCGGTCTCCGCGACCCGCGCTGCCATCGAGGAGGGCATCGTCGCCGGTGGCGGCAGCGCCATCGTCCAGGCCTCCTCCGTGCTCGAGGACGGCCTCGGGCTCGGGGGCGACGAGGCCGTGGGCGTGCGCGCCGTGGCCCGTGCGGTCGTCGAGCCGCTGCGCTGGATCTCCGAGAACGCCGGCCTCGAGGGGTACGTCGTGGTCGAGAAGGTCAAGGAGGCCGCGGTCGGCACCGGCCTGAACGCCGCGACCGGCGAGTACGTCGACCTGGTCTCGGCCGGCATCATCGACCCGGTCAAGGTCACCCGCTCCGCTCTGCGGAACGCGGCCTCGATCGCGGGCATGGTGCTGACCACCGAGACCCTCGTCATCGAGAAGCAGGACGACGAGGACGAGTGACCGCTCGGTCGATCACAGGATGATCGACCGATCAGCTCGCACGGAACGGGCGGGCGGCCCGGGTCTGGCCCGGGACGCCCGCCCCTGTGGTGCGAGCCGGCTCAGCGCGATGCCGAGCAGCGGCTCACCACCTCACTCCTCGTCGTCCTGCTTCTCGATGCC
>JAAZLF010000435.1 GCA_012799425.1 Actinomycetales bacterium
ATCGTCGCTCCCGGTGGCGGCGGCGTGATCTCGTCGAGCAGGGCCAGCAGTACCGCGGTCGCCTTGTCGAGGCCGTGGCCGCTCAAGACAGACGCGCTGGAGACCAGATCGAGATCGCGGCCCGCCAGGCGCACCTGGAGCGGGAAGCGCCGGTCATCGGTCGCAGGGGAGGGGGTGAAGTAGTGCTCGTCCACCCCAGCAGGATACGGAGCGCGGCGGCCGCGTGCCTCCGAAGAGCTCGTCCCGGGCGTTCCGGCTCCGCCCTGCGCAAAATCACTCGACCACGGAGGGAGGACGTGGGACTCTGGGACGAGCAGCATCCCCCGACCGAAGGAGTGCCCCGACCGTGCCCATCGCTTTCCATCCCGAACCCGAATCCGACCACGACGTCGACGGGGAACGCACGGGAGGAGCCGGGGCCGCGGACCACTCGAACGGTGCAGGCGACCCCGAGGCCTCTCCCCACAGCGAGCCCCCGCGCCGTGACCCGCTGACCGAACGGATCCTCTCGCGCGGCGATGCCTCCGTCTCCGCGGTCACCTATGACTCCGAGACCGACGGTGAGCAGTACGACCTCGCCGACCGCCAGGCACTGCGCCGGGTCGCGGGCCTCTCCACCGAGCTCGAGGACGTCACCGAGGTCGAGTACCGCCAGCTGCGGCTCGAACGCGTGGTCCTCGCCGGCCTCTACACCTCGGGCAACGCCGAGGAAGCGGAGGTCAGCCTGCGCGAGCTGGACGCGCTCGCCGAGACCGCCGGCTCGGAGGTGCTCGACGGCGTGCTCCAGCGGCGAGCACACCCCGACCCCGCGACCTTCCTGGGCAAGGGCAAGGCGGCGGAGCTCGCGGACCTGGTCGCCGCGAAGGGCGCGGACACCGTCATCGCCGATGGTGAGCTCGGGCCGGGGCAGCGCCGCGCGCTCGAGGACATCGTCAAGGTGAAGGTCATCGACCGCACCGCACTGATCCTGGACATCTTCGCCCAGCACGCACAGTCGCGCGAGGGCAAGGCCCAGGTCGAGCTCGCACAGCTCGAGTACCTCCTGCCGCGTCTGCGCGGCTGGGGTGAGTCGATGTCCCGCCAGGCGGGCGGCCAGGTGGGCGGTGCGGGCGCCGGGATGGGGTCGCGCGGCCCCGGCGAGACCAAGATCGAGCTGGACCGTCGGCGTATCCGCGACCGCATGTCCAAGCTCCGCCGTGAGATCAAGGCCATGGCGCCGGGGCGTGCCGCCAAGCGCGCCGACCGCAAGCGCCGCAGGGTCCCCGCCGTCGCGATCGCCGGGTACACGAATGCCGGCAAGTCCTCGCTGCTGAACCGGCTCACCGGCGCCGGGGTGCTGGTCGAGAACGCCCTGTTCGCGACTCTCGATCCGACGGTGCGACGCTCGAGCACCCCTGATGGACGCGAGTTCACCTACGCCGACACGGTCGGATTCGTGCGGCACCTGCCCACCCAGCTGGTCGAGGCCTTCCGCTCGACCCTCGAGGAGGTCGGTGACGCGGACCTGCTGCTGCATGTGGTCGACGCCTCCCACCCGGACCCGGAGGGTCAGATCACCGCGGTGCGCACGGTGCTCGGCGAGCTCGAGGGCTTCGACGTACCGGAGATCGTGGTGCTGAACAAGGCGGACATCGCCGCTCCTGAGACCATCGCGCGCCTGCGCAGCCAGATCGGCGACAGCGCCGTGGTCTCCGCCCGCACGGGGATGGGGTTCGAGGAGCTGCGGGACCTGATCGCCGAACGTCTGCCCCGCCCCGCCGTCGAGGTCGACCTGGTGGTCCCGTACTCCCGCGGCGACCTCATCTCCCGCGTGCACACGACCGGGGAGGTTCTCGCCGAGGAGCATCTGATGGAGGGCACACGGCTCCACGCCCGCGTGGACGAGGCGCTCGCCGCAGAGCTGAACGGCGCGGGCTGATCGACCTCACAGACCGCGCGGGCCGTGCCTGAGCGGGGACCGCGCACTGCGCGGATACCCTGAACCGATGACCGCTCCCACCGATCAGCCCGCCGCCTCCACGGCGCAGGACATCCCGCTGTCCACCCTGATGGAGGCCGCGGTCTCGGCGATCGGTGGAGCGCCGCGCCAGGGCCAGCAGACCATGGCCGAGGCGGTCGACCTCGCGATGTCCGGCGGCCGTCACCTGCTCGTCCAGGCCGGCACCGGCACCGGCAAGTCCCTGGCCTATCTCGTGCCCGCGCTGCGGCACGCGCTGGTCAGCGGTCGGCCGGTGGTGGTCTCCACCGCGACCATCGCCCTGCAGACGCAGATCGTGAGCAAGGACCTGCCGCGACTGGTCGAGGCGCTGGCGCCGCACCTGCCGCGCACCCCCACCTTCGCGCTGCTCAAGGGTCGTGCGAACTACCTGTGCAAGCACAAGATCGCCGGCGGGTATCCGGTGGACATCGACGCCGGGGCCCTGTTCGCTGAAGCGTCCCCCGACCCCTCCGGCAGCGAGCGGCTCGGCACCCAGGTGCGGCGTCTTCGCCAATGGGCCGAGGAGACCGACAGCGGCGACCGTGACTCCCTCGAGGACGCCGTCTCAGACCGTGCCTGGCGTCAGGTCTCGGTCACCGGCACCCAGTGCATCGGCAGCGCCTGCCCGATGGTCGAGGACTGCTTCGCCGAACGCAGCCGGGAGCGCGCTCGCGAGGTCGACATCGTGGTGACGAACCACGCTCTGCTGGCGATCGATGCTTTCGACAACCACGGCATCATCCCCGACCATGACGTCGTCGTCTTCGACGAGTCCCACGACCTCACCTCCCGGGTCACCAGCGCGGTCACCGAGATCCTGAACCCCGGCATGCTGCGCGGGACCGTCCGGGATCTCCGGGGCCTCGGAGTGGCCGCGACCGCGCTCGACGACGCCTCGGAGGAGCTGCGGGAATCCCTCGAGCTGGCTCCCGACGGCCGCGTGATCGGAGAGCTCCCCCAGAGGCTCGCAGATGCGATCACCCAGCTGCGCGTCGAGGCGCGCACCGCCCACTCCGACGCGAAGGACGCGGGTGATGACTCCTCCGCAGGCGCCCGCAAGACGGTCCGCGCCAACCTGCAGGAGATCATCGACGTCTGCGAGCGTCTGACCGCCCCCGCCGAGGATGATGTCGTCTCCATCTCCCATTCCCAGGCCACGGGACGATCGAGCATCCAGGTGGCGCCGTTGAGCGTCGCGGGAGCGATGCGCGGGGCGATCCTCGAGGAGCGTACGGCGGTGCTGACCTCGGCCACGCTGGCCCTCGGCGGTCGCTTCGAGCCAGCTGCGGGGGAGGTGGGCCTGGCCCGGCGCGACCGGATGGCGATGGACGAGCTGCCGTCTGTGGAGGCCACCGGCGCGTGGGCGGGCGTCGACGTGGGCAGCCCCTTCGAGTACCGACGCCAGGGAATCCTCTACACCGCGCAGCACCTGCCGCAGCCGGGCCGCGACGGACCATCTCTGCCGATGCTGGATCACCTCACCGAGCTGGTGGACGCCTCGGGCGGGGGTGCGCTGTGCCTGTTCTCCTCGCGTCGGGGTGCGGAGCTCGCGGCCGAGCACGCCCGTGCCCGGTTGGATCTGACGATCGCCGTGCAGGGCGAGGACTCGATGGCGAACCTGGTGCGCACCTTCCGCGAGGATCAGGACGCGTGCCTCTTCGGCACGCTGACCCTGTGGCAGGGTGTGGACGTGCCCGGTCCGTCGCTGCGCCTGGTCACGATCGACCGGATCCCCTTCCCGCGGCCGGACGAACCGCTGACCGCCGCCCGTCAGGAGCGCATCGGCCAGCGCGGGGGCAACGGCTTCATGTCCATCTCCGCGCAGCACGCGGCTCTGCTGCTGGCGCAGGGCGCGGGGCGCCTGATCCGTTCGACCGAGGACCGCGGGATGGTGGCGATGCTCGATCCGCGACTGTCGACCGCGCGTTACGGAGGTTTCCTGCGGGAGGCCATGCCCCCGCTGTGGACCACCTCGGATCCCGACGTGGCGCTCGGAGCGCTACGTCGTCTCGCCGAAGGCTGAGCGCGCACCTCCTCCTTCTCGTCCTCGGTCGCCGCCGGGCGCGGCGAGCGCTCAGACGGAGCGCAGCACGGCCACGACCTTGCCCAGAATCTCGGCATGGTCGCCGAGGATCGGGGCGAAGGCCGGATTGTGGGGCATCAGCCAGATGTGGTCGTCGCGCTGGACAAACGTCTTGACGGTGGCCTCGCCGTCGATCATCGCGGCGACGATCTCACCCTTCTCCGCAGTGTTCTGGGACCGGACCACCACCCAGTCGCCGTCGCAGATGGCGGCGTCGACCATCGAGTCGCCGACGACCTGGAGGAGGAAGAGGTCTCCATCGCCCACGAGGCGCTGGGGGAGGGTGAAGACGTCCTCGACCTGTTCCTGCGCGGTGATCGGGACTCCGGCGGCGATCCTGCCCACCAGAGGCACCGTGACGGAGTCCGGGCTGAGCTCCGGCTCCGCGGCCGCAGCGGGGGCGGGCGCATCGTCGGCGCCGGGCATCACCACCTCCATCGCCCGGGGGCGCTTGGGGTCACGGCGCAGGAATCCCTTGCGCTCGAGCGACTGGAGCTGATGCGCGACCGAGGAGGACGAGGTCAGCCCCACCGCATCGCCGATCTCGCGCATGGTCGGCGGGTAGCCGTGGGTGGCGACCGCCGCGTTGATCGTCTCCAGGATCAGCCGCTGCCGGCGCGTCAGTCCCTCGGTCAGCTCATCGGCGGGAGCATCGCCGCGGGCCCGGAGCGGCTTGGGGGTGCTCGGCGTCATCGTGAGGCCTCCTGGTTTCGTCTGTCGGACCCTCGCGGTTCCGTTGTCCTGTGACCCAGCGTAGGACGGCACGAGGCAGATGCCAAACATGTGTTCGATCTTCCTCTTGCGTGTCGTCGGGACGCCGGGCTACAGTCGCACAGACATTCGATCGAACAGGAGTTCGGATATGCACACCGGTACCGCCACGGTCCTCCCTTTCCCGCAGCAGCATGAGCAGCGCGGCGAGGGTGCAGCTCGAGCGCGCGTTCGACTGGTCCCCACCCGGCGCGGGCGCAGGCTCCTCGCGGGCCTCGCCTTTCTCCTGGGTCTGCTCGTCGCCGCAGTGGTGCTGCTGACGCTCGACCTGCCCTCCGCGTTCGCCGTGTCGGAGGCTGAGGAGCCCATCACCGTGACCGTCGAGGCAGGGGACACCCTGTGGGGGTACGCCGAGGACCTCGCCCCCGAGGGCATGAGCGAGCAGGACTTCGTGGCCGAGGTCCGCAACCTCAACCATCTGCCCACCGGGCGGGTGACTGCCGGTCAGGAGATCGAGCTGCCCGTTTCGGAGGATGTCAGCCGCTGAGCGGCCCTGGTGCCGGTACCCTGAGCGGATGCACTGCCCGTTCTGTCGACACTCCGATTCGCGCGTCGTGGACTCGCGCACGTCCGATGACGGTGCGACCATCCGTCGGCGCCGTCAGTGCCCGAACTGCTCGCGACGCTTCTCGACCTCGGAGACTGCGTCGCTGTCGGTGCTCAAGAGGTCCGGTGTCAGCGAACCGTTCAGCCGCGCCAAGGTGATCTCCGGTGTGCGCAAGGCCTGCCAGGGACGTCCGGTCAGCGACGACCAGCTGGCGATGCTCGCACAGCAGGTGGAGGAGAACATCCGGTCGAGCGGGCTTGCGGAGATCGATGCCCCCAAGGTGGGTCTGTCGATCCTCCAGCCGCTCCAGGAGTTGGACGTGGTCGCCTACCTCCGCTTCGCGAGCGTCTACCAGGACTTCAATTCGCTCGAGGACTTCGAGACAGCGATCGAGCGGCTGCGCAGCGAGGGCCTCGAGGGTGCCGGCGCGGCGGAGCACGGCCCCGTCTGAGTCGGTCCTCACAGCGGACGGAGCAGCTCGTTCGTGCACATTATGTGGATCTGGTGCTGTGCCATCGGATCCTGTGCATAAGATGTCCCTCGTGCACTCGCGCAGTGCACACCAGATCGGCGGTCGTGGAGGGGA
>JAAZLF010000436.1 GCA_012799425.1 Actinomycetales bacterium
CCAGCCGCTGACGGCCCCAGGAGGTCCCGTGCCCGTGCCCCCTCAGCCCGGCCCGCAGAGCACGGATCCGCGTCGCCGAATACCGCGCACGGACCATCTGTTGGCCCATCCCGACGTGGTCGCCGCGACGGGGGCGATGGGGGTGAGGGTGGTGCGTGGCATCGTCCGCTGTGCCCAGGAGCGGGCGCGGTCGGGACAGATCGAGCCCGAGCAGGTGCTCGATGAGGTGCTGGGAGCCCTCGGCGAGCGGCCCGCCGCATCGCTGCGACCGGTGCTGAACGCCACCGGAGTCATCGTTCACACCAACCTCGGTCGCGCGCCCCTGGCCCCGGACGCCCGCGAGGCTCTCGAGGACGCCGCCGGGTACACCGACGTCGAGTTCGACCTGGCCACCGGAGCCCGGGCACGGCGAGGTGCGGGAGCCCGGGCCGCGCTGCTCGCCGCCTGCCCGGAGGCCGAGGACGCCCTGGTCGTCAACAACGGCGCAGCCGCCCTCCTGCTCGCCATCGCCGCGCTCGCCGGCACCGACGAGGTGGTGCTCAGCCGTGGCGAGCTGATCGAGATCGGTGCCGGGTTCCGCCTGCCGGACCTCATCACCTCCGCCGGCGCGCAGCTGAGTGAGGTCGGCACCACCAACCGCACCCACCTCGCTGACTTCGCCGAGGTGCTCGGGCCGGGCACCGGCTGCGTGCTGCGCATCCACACCAGCAACTACCGGGTCATCGGCTTCACCAGCACGGTGGAGGTGCGTGAGCTCGCCGGCCCCTGCAGGGAGGCGGGCGTGCCTCTGCTGGCGGATCTGGGCAGCGGCCTGCTCGCCCCGGAGCCCCTGCTGCCGGACGAGCCCGATGCGGGGACCGCTCTGCGCGACGGCGCGGATCTGGTCATCGCCAGCGGCGACAAGCTCCTCGGCGGGCCGCAGGCCGGGATCCTGCTGGGGCGCCGCGATCTCATCGCCCGTCTCGCCCGCCACCCGTTGGCCCGCGCGGTCCGGGCCGACAAGCTCACCCTCGCCGCCCTCGAGGCGACCCTCGCCGGACCGGTCCCACCGGTGCTCGAGGCGCTGCGTACGGACCCCGAGGCGCTGCGAGAGCGCAGCCTGCTCCTCGCCGAGCGGGTCGGGGGCCGGCTGGTCCCGCACGACGGCCGCGTCGGCGGCGGGGGAGGCGCCGAGGTGCCGCTGCCCGGATGGGCGGTCGCCCTCGAGCCCGAGCTCGCCGGGCCGCTGCGCACGGGCGACACCGCCGTGGTCGCCACCGTGCGGGACGGCCGCTGCCTGCTCGACCTGCGCTGCATCCCCTCCCAGGATGACGGCCGGGTCGTCGAGGCCGTGGCCGCCGCCCGTGCTCAGGGCCGGGCCCCCCGGTGACGATGCAGGTCATCGCCACCGCCGGGCACGTCGATCACGGCAAGTCGACGCTCATCCGGGCGCTCACAGGCATCGAGCCGGATCGGCTCGCCGAGGAGAAGCAGCGCGGGCTGACCATCGATCTCGGTTTCGCCTGGACGGTCCTGCCCTCGGGCCGCGAGGTGTCCTTCGTCGACGTCCCCGGCCATGAACGGTTCCTCGGCAACATGCTCGCAGGCATCGGGCCCGCCCCGATCGTGTGCTTCGTGATCGCGGCGGACGAGGGATGGCGGGCGCAGTCCACCGATCATCGCGACGCCATCGCGGCGCTGGGCGTCGACCAGGGCCTGATCGTCGTCACCCGCGCGGATCTCGCTCCCGGGAGCATCGATCAGGTCATCACCCGGGCCCGCACCGAACTGGCGGAGACCGGGCTCGCCCACGCCCCCGCCGTGGCGGTCTCCGCCGTCACCGGCGACGGGCTCGACGAGCTTCGAGTCCTGCTGGATGGCGTCGTCGGCGCCGCTCGGGAGCCCTCCGCCGCCCAGCGGGTGCGGCTATGGGTGGACCGTGCCTTCAGCATCTCCGGGGCCGGCACCGTGGTCACCGGCACGCTCACTGCCGGCACCCTGCACCGCGAGGACCGTCTGGCGCTGTGCGGCGAGCAGCGCGGCGGCGAGGTGGTGGTGCGCGGGCTGCAGAGCCGGGGCGGCTCGCTCGAACAGCTGGGCCCGGTCAGCCGCGCCGCCGTGAACCTCCGCGGGGTGAGCGCCGAGGAGATCAGCCGCGGTGACGCCCTGCTGAGCCCGGGCGCCTGGGAGCTCACCGCCGAGCTGGATGTGCGCCGCTCGTCGGGGCGAGGCTTCGACGACGCCCCGCGTGAGCTCATGGTCCACCTCGGCACCGCTGCGGTCCCCGCCCGGGTACGCCCTTTCGATGCGGAGCATGCACGGCTCACGCTCGTACGGCCCGTCCCGGTGGGCGTCGGCGATGCTCTGGTGCTGCGGGCAGGCGGCAGCCATTCGGTGCACGCAGGCGCGCGCGTGCTCGATGTCGATCCGCCCTCCCTGCGGCGCCGCGGGGACGGGGACCGACGCAGCAGCACCCTGGCGGAGATGTCTCCCGCCGGGGACGTCGCGCTCGAGGTGCGGCGGCGCGGGGCCGTGCGCGAGGACGTCCTGCTCCGATACGGGGTGCGGGTGCCGCCGGTGCTCGGGGGATCCGTGCTCCGTCACGGGCAGTGGCTCGTCGATGCCGGGGCGATGGCAGCGTGGGCAGAGCACCTCACGCAGCTCGTCAGCACCGATCAGCGCAGCGACGCACTCTCCGCCGGCGTGCCCGGCAAAGTCGCGGCCGACGCGCTCTCGCTGCCCGACGGCGAACTGCTGCCCGCCGTGATCAGCGCCGCGGGCCTGGTCCGGGCGGAGGGCCGCGTGCGCGGGGCGACCGCGCCGGGACTGGGCATGGCCGAGCACGGGATCGCGACGCTCGAGGAGCGTCTGCGCAGCGCTCCCTTCCAGGCCCCCGACGCCGACGACCTGGCCGCTCAGGGCCTCGGGACCAGGGAGCTCGCCGCCGCTGCGGCGCAGGGCCGCGTGATGCGCCTGCCCGGGGAGGTGATCCTCCTGCCGTCTGCCCCGGCGCTCGCGATGCGCGAGCTCGCGCGCCTCCCGCAGCCGTTCACCACGAGCGAGGCGAGGCAGGCCCTCACCACCACTCGACGGGTCGCGATCCCGCTCCTCGAGCACCTCGATGGCCGCGGCTGGACCCGGAGGGTCGATGCGGGGCACCGCGAGGTCGTGCGCTGACAGGCGCTGCGTGCTCAGCGACGGCCCATGAGCCAGGCCCGGGGCGCGCAGCGGAGGGCAGCGCGCCCCAGGCGCCTGGGCGGCAGGAGCCTGGGCCTGGGCGGCTCAGCCCTTCGAACGGGGCTGCTTCACCGGCGGCTCGCCGAGCCGGGCGTCGCGGGTGAGGATCTCCTCGCCCTCCCCGACCACCAGCTCGAGCTCCTCGATCCGACCCAGCGCCGTCAGATCCGCCGACGCGGCCTCCAGATGTGCGAGCACGGCCTGCGGGGCCTCCACCGTGACGGACAGGATCGGGGTCCTCTGCGAGACCTTCGCATCGGACTTGAGGCGCCGCAGCGTGATCGCGGCCTGGGCCACCGAGTCGACGAGCGCCGCATCCTGGCCCGCGGCGGCCGCCTTCAGCGGGCCGGCTTCGGGCCAGGGCTGCGTGTGCACGCTGCCACCGCGCCACCACGACCAGACCTCCTCGGTCGCGAACACGATCACCGGGGCGAACAGACTCAGCAGCACCTCGTGCGTGATCGCGAGCGCGGAGCGGGCCGATGCGGCGCCGGCCTCGCCGGCGGGGGAGTTGCCGTGGGCACGCTCCTTGACCAGCTCGATGTAGTCGTCGCAGAACGCCCAGAAGAACGGCTCTATGGTCTCGAGCGCGCGGGCGTAGTCCATGTCGTCATGCGCCGCGGTGGCCTGCTCGACCACCGTGGCCAGCTGCGCCAGCAGGGCACGGTCCAGCGGGTCGGTGACCACAGCCGGATCCGCGGCCAGGAGCCCGGAGGGGTCCGCGGGAGCCTCGCCGAAGCCGAGAGCGAACTTCGAGGCGTTGAGGATCTTGATCGCCAGGCGGCGGCCGATCTTCATCTGCCCCTCGTCGAAGGCGGTGTCCACGCCCTGCCGGGCTCGTCCGGCCCAGTAGCGCACACCGTCGGAGCCGTGCTGCTGCAGCAGACCGATCGGGGTGACCACGTTGCCCTTGGACTTCGACATCTTCTTGCGGTCCGGGTCCAGGATCCAGCCGTTGATCGAGGCGTGCTTCCACGGCAGCGAATCCTGCTGCAGGTGGGAGCGCACGATGGTGGAGAACAGCCAGGTGCGGATGATGTCGTGACCCTGGGGGCGCACATCCATCGGGTACACCTTCTCGAACAGCCCGTCGGCCTCCGCCCCGGAGTTCCAGCCGCCCGCGAGCTGCGGGGTCAGCGAGGACGTGGCCCAGGTGTCGAGGATGTCGGGATCTGCCACGAAACCGCCCGGCTGGTCGCGCTGCTCCTCGGCGTAGCCGGCAGGCACATCGATCGTCGGGTCGATCGGCAGGGACTCGATCGGCGGGGTGAGCACCGTGTCGTAGTCGGTCTCGCCGTCGGCGCCCACCGCGTACCAGATCGGGAACGGCACGCCGAAGAAGCGCTGGCGGGAGATCAGCCAGTCGCCGGCCAGGCCCTCCACCCAGTTGCGGTAGCGGGACTCCATGTACGCCGGGTGCCAGGTCAGCTCGCGCCCGCGCTCGATCAGCGCATCGCGCAGGCCACCGGTGGACTGATCACGGCCGCCGTTGGTGAGGTACCACTGGCGGGAGGTGACGAACTCGAGCGGCTTGTCGCCGTTCTCGTAGAACTTCACCGGGTGGCTGATCTTCTCGATCTCGCCCACCAGGTCGCCGGATTCCGCAGCCATCTCGACCACGCGCTTCTGGGCGCTGAACACCGTCAGGCCCACGAGCTCCGCGTAGCGCTGCTCGCCCTCCTCGGTGGAGATCCACGGCGCCTCGGCCAGGAACCGGCCGTCGCGGCCGATCACCGAGCGGGTGGGAAGCTCGAGCTCGCGCCACCAGGTGACGTCGTTGGAGTCGCCGAAGGTGCAGATCATGGCGATACCGGCGCCCTTGTCGGGCTGGGCGAGGGAGTGCGCGAGCACGGGCACCTCGACGCCGAACAGGGGAGAGGTCACGGTGGTGCCGAACAGGCCCTGGTAACGCTCGTCATCAGGATGCGCCACCAGCGCCACGCACGCCGGAAGCAGCTCGGGGCGGGTGGTCGCGATGACGACCTTCTCGCCGGAGCCATCGGTGCGGGTGAAGCCGAGGCGGTGGTAGGCGCCGTCGCGGTCGCGGTCCTCCTGCTCGGCCTGGGCCACCGCGGTGCGGTAGGTGACGTCCCACATGGTGGGGGCCTCGGACTGGTAGGCCTGGCCGGCCTCGAGGTTCTCGAGGAACGCCCGCTGGGAGGTCGCGCGCGAGTGCGCGTTGATGGTCTGGTAGCTGTAGTTCCAGTCCACCGACAGGCCCAGCGTGCGGAAGACGTCCTCGAAGGACTTCTCGTCGATCTCCGTCAGGCGCTCGCACAGCTCGATGAAGTTGCGGCGCGAGACGGGCAGCTGGTTCGCGGCCTTCGAGGACTTGTTGTCGCCGCCCTCCTGAGGGGGCGTGAAGTCCGGGTCGTAGGGCAGGCTCGGGTCGCAGCGCACGCCGAAGTAGTTCTGCACGCGCCGCTCGGTGGGCAGGCCGTTGTCGTCCCAGCCCAGCGGGTAGAACAGGTTCTTGCCGCGCATGCGCTGGTAGCGCGCGATCATGTCCGCCTGCGAGTAGCCGAAGACGTGACCGACGTGCAGCGAGCCGGACGCCGTGGGCGGCGGGGTGTCGATGCTGAAGACCTGGTCACGAGTGGTGTCCGGATCGAAGGCGTAGAGCTTCTCCTCGCTCCATACGCCGTCCCACTTCTCCTCCAGGCCCTCGAGGGAGGGGCGGTCGGGGATCGAGGAGCCAGGGCGCGGTGCGGTATCGGTCATGGGGTCATTGTTCCAGGTCTGCGTCCCAGTGCAACGCAGGCGTCAGCAGTGTGAGCGCCCTCGCGTGCCAGGACCCGGCGCAGGAGTC
>JAAZLF010000437.1 GCA_012799425.1 Actinomycetales bacterium
CGATGTCGCCTGCCACGCCGCCTGCGACGCGGTGTTCGCGGCGGCGGGGATCGGCGACCTCGGCACGCATTTCGGCGTGGGCCGTCCCGAATGGGCAGGTGCCTCCGGTCTTCACCTGCTGCGTGAGGCGGCGCGTCGGGTCCGGGAGGCCGGCTTCGAGATCGGCAACATCTCGGTGCAGGTGATCGGGAACCGTCCGCGTCTCTCGGCACGGCGCGAGGAGGCCGGCGCAGTGATGAGCGAGGCCGCGGGAGCGCCCGTGACCGTCTCGGGCAGCACCTCCGACGGGCTGGGACTGACGGGTCGCGGCGAGGGAGTCGCAGCGATGGCGACCGCCCTCGTGGTCGCGACGGAGAAGGGAGCGGAGAAGGGATGAGCATGAGCGAGACGATGTCGCTGCCGGTGCGCGCCCCGGAGGTCGAGGCGGCCGCCGAACGGCTGGCCCCGGTGCTGCGGCGCACCCCCTTGGAGCACAGTCCGCGGCTGAGCGAGCTGACCGGGGTGCCGGTCTGGCTCAAGCGCGAGGACCTGCAGTCGGTGCGTTCCTACAAGCTGCGCGGCGCCTACCTGTTCCTCGACTCGCTGGATGCGCGGGCACGGGAAGCAGGCGTGGTCGCGGCCAGCGCCGGCAACCATGCCCAGGGGGTCGCTCAGGCCTGCCGTGCGCTGGGCATCCAGGGACGGATCTACGTCCCCGGCACTACTCCGCGGCAGAAGCGCGAGCGGATCACCGCGATCGGCGGCGATCTGGTCGAGCTGGTGCTGGTCGGTGACACCTTCGACGACGCGGCCGACGCCGCGGCCGACGACGCCGAGCGCACAGGCGCGACCCAGGTCCCGCCCTTCGACCATCCGGTGATCATGGCGGCTCAGGGCACGGTCGCGCTCGAGGCCGCCGAGCAGCTGCGCACCGAGCACGGTCGCGAGCTCGGCACCATGGTCCTGCCCGTCGGCGGCGGCGGGCTGCTGGGCGGCTGCGGCGCCTGGCTGCGCGAGCGGAGCCCGGCCACCCGGATCATCGGAGTGGAGCCGGGCGGCGCGGTCTCGATGGCCGCTGCGGTGCGGGCGGGCCGGCCGGTGACCCTGCACGACCTGGACCGCTTCGTGGACGGTGCCGCGGTGCGCCGTGTCGGGGCCGGTCCGCTGCAGATGGTGCAGGCGATGACGCCGGAGCTGGTCTCGGTCGACGAGGGTGCGGTGTGCACCCAGATGCTCGCGCTGTACCAGGTCGAGGGCATCATCGCCGAGCCGGCGGGGGCGCTGGCGGCCACCGCCGTGGCGACCGGCGCGATCGATCACCTCGGCCGTGCGGGGGATGGCGCCGCGGAGCCGGAGGAGGAGACCGGGGACATCGTGGTGGTGGTCTCCGGCGGCAACAACGACGTCTCGCGGTACAACGAGGTCGTCGAGCGCTCCCTCGTGCACGAGGGCCTCAAGCACTACTTCCTGGTGACGTTCCCCCAGGAGCCCGGGGCGCTGCGCCGCTTCCTGGACCGGGTGCTGGGGCCGAACGACGACATCGTGCTGTTCGACTACATCAAGCGCAACAACCGCGAGGAGGGCCCCGCCCTGGTGGGGCTCGAGATCGGCGACCGCGAGGACCTCGAACCGCTGATGGCGCGCATGGCCGCCTCGAACATGGAGATCGAGCGGGTCGATCCCGAGAACCCGATCTACCGCTACCTCACCTGAGACCGGCCCCGCCGGGGTCGGTCCCGCCCACCGGGCCCGGCCCACCGCGGCCGGCCCCGCCGGGCTGTCCTGACCCGTCCCACCGCGGCCGGGCAGGGGCACGGGCACGGGCAGGGCCATGCGTGGCGGAGTGCAACCACTGGCGCTCAGCCAGCACATGACCCCGTAGACGGGGACGTGTGCTGGCTGAGCGCCACTGCATGCAACGGCCGCGGCGGCGTGCACCCGGGCTCAGCGCGTGCCCGCGGGCCCGGCGGCGTGCACCCGGCCTC
>JAAZLF010000438.1 GCA_012799425.1 Actinomycetales bacterium
AAGAGGTTGCGGATCAGCGAGAGCGTCGAGGGCATGAGCATCGCACCGAACACGCCCATGAGGGCGCGGGCGGCGATGAGCGTGGTGGCGTCGGGCGAGAAGGCCGCGAGGGCGGAGACCACGGTGAAGCCGGTGCCGCCCACCAGCAGCAGCCGGCGCCGGCCCAGCCGGTCGCTCAGCGAGCCCATCGGCACCAGCAGGCCCGCGAGCACGAGCGGGTAGATGTCCACGACCCACAGCAGCTGCTGGCCCGTGGGGGCGAGCGCCTCGGAGATCGCGGGCAGCGCGAAGGCGAGCACGGTGTTGTCCACGGAGACCAGCAGCACGGGCAGCATGAGCACCGCGAGGGCGATCCAGGGGCTGCGCGCGGGGCGCGCGACGACCTCGGCCTGGGTATCGGGCTGCACGGGGACCTCCGGGATAGGGGTGTGGACGCTCCGCTGGTGCGAAGCGACGCCACACTAAACCGTCCAGACGGTACAGTGCAACGGTCGGCGTCCTCCTCGCACAGTAAGGTCGGTCTCATGTCAGCTCGCGATGCGCTCCTCGACGCCTATCAGGCGACCCTCCTCGAGCAGGGCCAGCGGGCGACGACCCTCTCGGTCGTGGCCGCCCGGGCCGGGGTGTCCAAGGGCGGCCTGCTCTACCACTTCGCCTCGAAGGAGTCCCTGGCGGAGGGCCTGATCGCGCGACTGGATGAGCTGATGGAGGAGGACGTCGCGGCGATGCGCGACGCCCAGGAGGGCGCCTCGCGCTACTACGTGCGCACCTCGGTGTGGACCGGCGGCGACTTCGACCTCGCCTTCGTGGCGGTCGCCCAGCTCGCCCAGGAGTCGCACGCAGGGGCCCAGGACGCGATGCGGCGCGGGCGCCAGCAGTGGCTCGAGCTGATCCGGGCCGAAGTGGGCGAGGAGGCCACCGCCCGCGCGATCCTGCTGCTGGGCGATGGCCTCTATTTCGATGCCGCGCTGGGCGGCGCCGCGGAACCGTCGGGCGGGCTGTCGATCTCGCCGGAGGAGCTGATGCCGATCGTGGACCGCCTGCTCGCCGCCTCCGGCACCTGAGCGGGCGGCGGCACCTGAGGGGGCGGCGGCTGGGGGTCAGCGGGCGTTGAGGTGCTGCTGGAGCGCCTTGACGGTCGCGTAGTTGCTGCGGAAGTCCCATACGCCGTTGTTTCCGTGACCGATGGCGGCGCGCAGCTGGCGGGTGGTCTCGGAGCCGATCTTGCCGTCCGGCACGGCACCGACCTTGGTCTGCAGCGCCTTGATGTCCGAGGTGGAGAGCCGGCCGTCCTGGCCCACGCCCACCCAGGCCTCGAGGGCGCGGGTGGTGGCGGGGCCGAACTTGCCGTCCACCACGAGGGTGCCGGTGCGGGGCGCCGGTGCGCTCTTGGCGGGGGCTCCGCTGTTGAGGTGGCTCTGTAGCGCCTTGACGGTGGAGTAGCTGCTGCGGAAGTCCCATACGCCGTTGCTGCCCAGCCCGATCGCGGCGCGCAGCTGGCGGGTGGTCTCGGAGCCGATCTTGCCGTCCGGCACGGCGCCGACCTTGGTCTGCAGAGTCTTGATGTCCGAGGTGGACAGCGAGCCATCTGCGCTGACCCCGATCCACTGCTGGAGCGCGCGGGTGGTGGCCGGGCCGAACTTGCCGTCCACCACGAGGGCGCCGGGGCTGGTGCGGTCCTGGCCGCGGGACGCGGAGCCGTGACTGCTGCCGGGCTGGGCGTTCGGGTCGGCGCCGCCGTTGGTCTTCGTCAGGCCGGCGCGCGTGCTGCAGGTGGGCCAGGCGCCGGGGCCCTGCTGGTGCAGGGTGCGCTGGGCGACGGCGATCTGCTCGGCCTTGGTGGCCTGGTGGGCGTTGCCGGCGTATTCGTGGCCGCCGAAGGCCTTCCAGGTCGAGGGGGAGAACTGCAGGCCGCCGTAGTAGCCGTTGCCGGTGTTGATCGACCAGTTGCCGGTGGACTCGCAGTGGGCGACCTTGTCCCACACGGCCGTGTCTGCGGTGGCGACGCCGCCGCCGGCCATTCCCATGCCGGCCGCGATCACCGCACCGCCGGTGGCGGCGGCCATCTTGGGTGCCACGCGCACGTCGCGGAAGTAGACGGCGCGGCCGTCAGCGCGATGGGTGGGGACACGGCGGGGTGCGGACATCGGTGGCTCCTGGGAGAAGTGAGCAGGGTATCGACCACTTCACGGTGCCCCGGATATGCTCGCCCACCTCTCCAGGATGCCAAGTCAGCGCCTCGATTTGACGAAAGCTTTACCAAAATCGCTGCAGGGGAGAATGACATCGACGGGATTACGGAGTACTTACAACAGTGGAACTCACCTCGTCGGCCGCCCGTCGGCCGGGTGCTGGCGCCACGTCGCCACGCACGGAACCCCGTCCCCTGCTCCAGGAGCTGCCGGTGCTCTCCCCCACCGTTGATCCGCTGTTCCCCGCCGACCACTGGCGGCCCCTGCCGCGCCGCGGAGGGGCCGAGGAGGCCGTTCCGATCGTGCGCCGGGACGAGGCGGCCGGCGCCCCCGCGGGGCCCGGCCCGCAGATCCTCTCCCGCGACGGGGACAGCGCGCTGGTGCGCTTCCGGCACCGAGACCCCTCGGCGAGCGCGGTCGCCCTGCACGCCAGCGGCTGGTGG
>JAAZLF010000439.1 GCA_012799425.1 Actinomycetales bacterium
GCAGCGACGGGAGGGGCACGGACCGCAGTCGGGTCCGTGCCCCTCCCGTCGTTCACGCCTGCGCAGGGCTGACGGACCGGGTGACCATACGGTCAGGCGCGTGCACCATCGCCCCGCCGCCGCCTCCCCGGACGGGGTGCGGAGCCGTGCGGACCTCCCCGCCGCTCCGCCCGGTCTACAGTGTGACCACCAGCACGGTGCAGACTCACGAAGGAGTGACTCATGAATCGACGCTTGAGCAGGCGGGGGGTCCTGTCGGGAGCCGCAGCGACAGCGGCCGTCGGCATGACCGGCTGCCTGCAGAACCCCGATCCGAACCGTGGCGGCGGTGGAGGGTCAGATGCCTACGTCGAGGGGGACGTGCCCGGGCCGGGATCCGTGAGCATCCTCGGCGCCTTCGGCGGGCAGGAGGAGGAGGCCTTCATGGCCTCCCTCGCCCCGTTCGAGGAGGAGACCGGGATCACCATCAATTACACCCCGGACCAGGACTTCACCACCACCATCCAGCAGCGCGTGAACTCCGGGGACGCCCCGGACATCGCCCTGTTCCCCCAGCCCGGCGGACTGTTCGACCTCGCCTCGAAGGGCTACGTCACCGCGATCGACGCCTTCCTGGACTACGACGCGCTGAACTCGACCCTCATCCCGGGCTTCCTCGACTCCGCCCGCTACCAGGGACGGGTCTACGGCGCTCCGATGCGCCTGGCCTGCAAGTCCCTGATCTGGTACCCGAAGAAGGCGTACGAGGAGGGCGGATGGCCGGAGCAGCCCTCCTCCATGCAGGAGCTCTATGAGATCACCGATGAGATCAAGGCCGAGGGCATCGCGCCGTGGTCCGACGGGTGGAACGCGGACCAGGCCACCGGCTGGGTGGGCACCGACTGGATCGAGGAGTTCATGCTCCGCGTCCACGGGCCCGACGTCTACGACGACTGGATCTACCACCGCATCCCCTTCAACGCCCCCGAAGTGGTCGAGGTCTTCGACCTGTTCGGGGAGCTGCTGCTGACCGAGGGCAATGTCCTCGGCGGCCCGTCCACCATCCTCAACACCCCGTTCTCGGAGGCCCCGCTGCCTCTGTTCGAGGACCCGGCACGCGCGATGTTCGTGCGGCAGGGGAACTTCGTCACCGGCTTCCTGCCCGAGGACGTCCTGGCGAACATGGACGAGGAGCTGGGCGTGTTCGCGATGCCGATGTGGGAAGGCGGCTTCGAGGGGCAGCCCATCCTGGGCGGCGGCGATCTCGCCGCGCTGTTCACCCCCAACGACGACACCGTCGCGCTGATGAAGTTCCTGACCGCGCCGGAGTTCGGTGCGCAGTGGGCGCAGGCCGGGGGCTGGCTCAGCCCGCACAAGACCTTCGACCCCTCCCACTATGCCGATGAGACCACCCGGCAGGTCGCTGAGATCGCTGCGAACGCGGAGGTGTTCCGGTACGACGGCTCCGACGTCATGCCCAACGCCGTCGGCGGCGGCACCTTCTGGACCGGGATGATCGACTGGCTGAACGGGTCGAAGACCGCCCAGGAGGTCTGCGACGAGATCGAGGCCGGGTGGCCGCAATGACCACCACCGCCGTCCGGAGCGAGGAGCCTTCGAAGAAGGTGGAGCCCCGACGCCGCGCCGGTTCTCCCGCCCGGCCCGCGCTGCTGATCGTCGGCGCGATCGGGCTGGTGGTGACCGCGTGGCTGGTGTGCAACGCCTTCCTCGCCTTCGCCTACTACCCCCAGTGGTTCTTCCACAGCAAGATCCTCATCGGCGTGCTGGGCCTGGTGTTCGGCATCGGCGGGGCGATCGTGTTCTTCCGCTTCCTGAACATGGTGATCGAGGGGATGCCCTCCCGCCTCAGCGAGGGGCTGATCCCCTACGCCTTCCTGCTGCCAGCGCTGTCGCTGCTGGGGCTGATGCTGCTCTACCCCACGGTGCAGACGGTGGTGTACTCCTTCGCCAACGCCGACTCCACCGACTGGGTGGGGCTGGAGAACTACACGACGATCTTCGGCACCGGCGAGTTCTGGCAGGCGCTGCTCAACAACGTGCTGTGGATCCTGATCGTCCCGATCATCACCGTCGCCTTCGGTCTGGCGGTCGCGGTCCTGGCGGACAAGCTCTCCCCGCAGGGCGAGAAGATCTCGAAGTCGCTGATCTTCCTGCCGATGTCGATCAGCTTCGTGGGCGCCTCGACCATCTGGGGCCTGATCTACACCTTCCGCGCACCCGACACCTCCCAGACAGGGCTGCTCAACGCGATCCTGGTGGGTCTGGGCGGGGATCCGCAGCCGTGGCTGCAGATCGACACCGCGAGGCTGAACTCGCTGCTGCTGATGGTGATCCTGATCTGGTTGCAGACCGGGTTCGCGATGGTGCTGATCAGCTCGGCCATCAAGGGCGTCCCGGAGGACACCGTCGAGGCCGGGCGCATGGACGGGGCCGGGGAGGTCCGCATCTTCTGGCAGGTCGTGTTCCCCCAGGTGCGGCCCACCTTGCTGGCGGTGTTCATCACGGTGCTGATCCTGGTGCTGAAGGTCTTCGACATCATCTACGTGATGACCAACGGCCGGGACAACTCCGATGTGATCGCGAACCTGTTCTTCCGCAAGCTGTTCGTCGAGCAGCAGGCGGGCCAGGCCTCGGCGATCGTGGTGGTGCTGCTGCTGATGGTGGTGCCGGTCCTGATCTTCCAGGTGCGGTCCTACAAGGCGCAGGAGGCGAACCGATGATGGGCACCATGAAGGACGGCCGTCCTCGCTCGCTGACCGCGATCATCACCATGGTGGTGCTCGCACTGCTGTGGACGGTCCCGACGATGGGCCTGCTGGTGACCTCGTTCCGCTCACGGGAGGACGTTGCCGCGACCGGCTGGTGGGAGGCCCTGGCGAATCCGTTCGACACGGCCTGGACCCTCGCCAACTACCAGGGAGCCATCGCGAACACCTCGCTGGGCACCTCTCTGCTGAACTCGGTGGTGGTGGCGGTGCCGGCGACGGTGCTGCCGATCATGTTCGCGGCGTTCGCCGCGTACGCGTTCACGTTCATGAAGTTCCCCGGCAAGGAGCTGCTGTTCATCGCGATCGTCGCGGTGATGGTGGTCCCGATCCAGGTGGCGTTCCAGC
>JAAZLF010000043.1 GCA_012799425.1 Actinomycetales bacterium
GGGCGCCCCGGGCATACTCCTCGAGCCGTTCGGGGCGGTCGTGGAGGTCTTCCAGCTCCGCGCGGAGGGCCTCGGCCGAGTAGTCGATCACCGGCCCCACCCCGAGCTCCAGCCCCAGGTCCCCGGCATAGGTGCCGCGGCTGAGCAGCACCGGCTTGCCGTGGCCGATGTATTCGAAGAACTTCACGGGCGCGGCGAACGTGCGGTACTCGCCGGGCTCGACGAACAGCACGCATGCCGAGGCCGCCTCGTACAGCGGTTCCAGCTCCGGCCCCGAGGCATGGACCACGCGGATCCGCTCCCCCAGGTGGTGCTCGTAGAGAGCGCGGTGGGCCTCCCACTGCGGCCGGGGGACACACATCGTGAGCGTCGCCGCAGGCGTCTGCGAGACCGCCTCGACGCATGCGTCGAGCCCGTACTCGGGCCCCAGCCCGCCCACGTACAGCAGGTGGAGCCCCTCCGGCGTCCCGGACTCGACGACGGTCGCCCCCGGCGGCAGCGCGCTGCTGCGATGCTCCGGGACGGGCACGATCGGCGCCATCCTCTCCGAGGGGAGGAACAGGTGGGTCCGTGCCAGGCGCAGCGCGGCGAGATCCAGCCGGTACAGCAGGTTCATCAGCGCGGCGCGCGGCGTGCGGACGCTGCGCCAAGAGGTGGAGAATCGCCAGTACACGTCCCGGTAGAACTCACCCGCCGGGATCCCCCGCCGGCGCGCCCACAGCAGGATCCTGGCGTCCAGGAACGGGGCGATCCCGCCCCGGACGCTGGTCGCGAGCAGGTTCGGCTGCGTCGAGTTCTCCGAGTACAGCAGCTCGAACCGCTGCCCCGCGCGAAGTCGCCTGCGGGCAGTGCGATGGGCGAGGGCACGCTGCCGCGGAGCGCCGGTGACCCGATGCACCCGGTAGCCGATCTCCTCGAAGGCCTCGAGCATCCGCAGGGGCCGCAGTCGACTGGCGCTGGTGGGGTGGGGGTCGATCGGGAATGGGGCATGGAAGAGCATCCGCGGGCGCTCCGCGCTCCCGAGGGCCCGGCGATACATCCCCACCTGCTGCTCGACGAAGGCGGCGGTCGAGAAGATGCCGCGCGCCTCTTCCCGCACCCGGTCGCGCTGCTCGCTCCGCCGCCCGCCACCGGCGTGCGCCATCTCGGCCATCGCGCCGCCGAGGGCCCCTTGATCATCGACAGGCACCACCGTGCCGCTGCCCGGCTCCACCCAGGCGCGCCCGGCCCAGGTGTCGGTGGCGATCAGGCAGAGCCCTGCGGCGCGTGCCTCGCCCAGCACGGTGCCCCCGGCCTCGACTGCGCTGGCCAGCACCAGGCAGTGGCAGCGGGCCATGAGCTCGGGCAGCTGCTCCCGTCCGACCCGCCCGATCACGTCGACCCGTCGGCCCACGCCGAGGCTCTCGGCGTGGGCGCTGAGCTCCTGCGCACGCTGCGGGGTGCCACCGGCGACGATGAGCCGGGCATCGATGCTCGTCAGCGCTCGGGCGAAGGCTTCGATGGTCTCCTCGGCACGCTTGTTGCGGACCAGGTTGGACAGGTGCAGGAAGGTGTACGGCGCCTCGCTCGGCGGGAGCCCGTCGACGTCGAAGAAGCTGTCGGGCACCGGCAGCGGGATCACGTCCGGCCGGGGGATGTCGTACCGCTGGGCGATCGCGTCGGCGAAGGGGTCGCTGACCGTGGCGACGACCCCGGCCTCCGCGAGGGCGTGCAGCAGGAGCGCCCGGCGCGCCGCGGAGCGCGGGGTGGTGAGGCTGGAGGGCCGGTGCTCGGTGAGCACCACCTCGCGTCCCCAGCGCACCGCGAGGTCCTGGGCGATCAGCAGCGCGGGCATCACGGAGTGGGCGTGGAGAACGTCCGGCAGCTCGCCGAGCGCTCCCCGGTACGCCCGCTCGGCCAGGTGCCCCATCAGCTCCTGCTCGAACCGCTGAAGGGGGCGCGGCAGGGCGGGCAGGTCCAGTCGGAGGACGGTCAGGGGGCCGTCCTGCTCGAGCGCGGGTGAGGGGCCCCGCCAGCGGGCCAGCGGCACCAGGCGCGGCACCAGCAGGGCGACGTCGTGGCCCGCCTCGGCCACCATCAGGGCCTGTTCGCGGAAGAAGGAGCCGTTCAGCGGCTCCTGCGCGCTGGGGTACCACGACGGGACGACAAGGATTCTCATGCGCTGGCTCCAGAGGTCAGTCGGCCGGCTGCGTCGGCTCGGGGTCCGGATCGGTGTCGGCGCGGACCGGCTCCTGAGGACGTCTGCGATCGTATCCGTGCGCCGCGAGCAGGGACATCAGCAGCATGATCGCGAGCATCCCGGCCATCAGCAGCCCGAGCCAGAACACGGTGTCCAGCAGCGCCAGCGGCGAGAAGTACAGCAGCGACAGCGGCGCGGCGCAGAACAGGATCGAGAACACCAGCATCCACTGCTGGTTGTCGGTGACCACGAAGACGGTCGAGATCGGGGAGGTCACCAGCTGCATCGCCAGCCATGGGGTCAGGGCGCGGGCGAAGTCCCCCGCCATATCCCACTGCGGCCCGAACACGAGGGTGAACAGCCACGGGGAGGGCAGGTAGATCAGGCCGAAGGGGACGATCGTGATCAGCAGCGAGCGCAGGATCGTGCCGCGCACCAGCGGCAGCATCTGCCCCGGACGGATCCGGGCGAGCTTCTGGAAGAACACCTGGCTGATCGCGCTGTTGATGA
>JAAZLF010000440.1 GCA_012799425.1 Actinomycetales bacterium
GTGATCACGGTCGAGGAGTCCAACACCATGGGCCTCGAGCTGGAGCTCACCGAGGGCATGCGGTTCGACAAGGGCTTCATCTCGCCCTACTTCGTCACCGACGCCGATCGCCAGGAGACGGTCCTCGAGGATCCCTACGTCCTGCTGATCTCCTCGAAGATCTCCTCCGTCAAGGATCTGCTGCCCCTGCTGGAGAAGGTCATCCAGTCCGGCAAGCCGCTCGCGATCATCTCCGAGGACGTCGAGGGCGAGGCCCTCGCGGTGCTCGTGGTCAACAAGCTGCGCGGCTCCTTCAAGTCCGTGGCCGTCAAGGCCCCCGGCTTCGGCGACCGCCGCAAGGCGATGCTGGAGGACATGGCCATCCTCACCGGCGGCCAGGTCATCTCCGAGGAGGTCGGCCTCAAGCTGGAGACCGCTGGTCTCGAGCTGCTGGGCCAGGCCCGCAAGGTCGTCGTGACCAAGGACGAGACCACCATCGTCGAGGGCTCCGGCGACGCCGAGCGCATCGCCGGTCGCGTGTCGCAGATCCGCAGCGAGATCGAGAACTCCGACTCGGACTACGACCGCGAGAAGCTCCAGGAGCGCCTCGCGAAGCTGGCCGGCGGCGTGGCCGTCATCAAGGCCGGTGCCGCGACCGAGGTGGAGCTCAAGGAGCGCAAGCACCGCATCGAGGATGCCGTGCGCAACGCCAAGGCCGCTGTGGACGAGGGCGTCGTCGCCGGTGGCGGCGTCGCGCTGCTCCAGGCCGGTGCGGACACCTTCGGCACGCTCACCCTCGAGGGTGACGAGGCCACCGGTGCGAACATCGTCAAGGTCGCCACCGAGGCGCCGCTGAAGCAGATCGCGGTCAACGCCGGTCTCGAGGGTGGCGTCGTCGCGGAGAAGGTCAAGGGTCTGGCCATCGGCCACGGCCTGAACGCCGCGACCGGCGACTACGAGGACCTGGTCGCCGCCGGCATCATCGACCCGGTCAAGGTCACCCGCTCTGCGCTGCAGAACGCGGCGTCCATCGCGGGCCTGTTCCTCACCACCGAGGCCGTCGTGGCCGACAAGCCGGAGCCCAAGGCCCCGGCCGGCGGTGGCGACGACATGGGCGGCATGGGCGGAATGGGCGGCATGATGTGATCCAGCCCCACGGCTGATCACCTGCCGCTCGACCCCGAGCGCGCGACGGGCCCCGGTCCTCCTCACGGAGGGTCGGGGCCCGGTGCTCTCGTGGACATGGGGACTTCTCCCCATCGCCTCGTGCCGCCTGCGGTCACTACTCTCGACGGAGGACGGCGCCGGTGGGTGCGTCGCAATGGCGAGGGCAGGAGACGTGATGTTCTACGGAGCGGACACGGATCAACTGAGAGCTCATGCCGAGGTCACGACGGCTGCAGGGAAACGGTGCACCTCGCTGTTCGGGAGCATCACCGACACCGTCGCGTCCATCGAATGGGTCGGTCCCGATGCCGATCGATTCCGGACAGCGGTCACCTAGGCGATCTCGACTCTGGCAGAGCCGACCGTCGAGAAGCTGCTGGCGGACTCCCAGGAGCTCCTCGCTCACGCCGACGAACAGGACGCCGCATCGGGGGAGGTGGCCGCGGATGGTGGAGCATCGGACCGGGACCTGCGCGAGGAAGCGCGAGGAACGGACCCCCGCGGAGGACGACGGCCCCATGACGAGCAGGAGCAGGAGCCGGGCTCGCCCGAGAACGGCACGTCGGGCCCGGACGCCTATCCCGGGGGCCTGGGGCCGGGCACCGACGGCACGACGTCTCAAGTTCCCGATCCTCCGGCCTGGACGCCTCCCGACAAGGGCTCGGGCGACTACGACCAGAGGGATCCCACCCTCGAGGACTACGCCAACTACGAGCTCGCGGAGCTGATCGCCACCGGCGGGGATCTGACCGGCAAGGGGCCTGCCGCGGACAACATGCGGCACTTCCTGGAGAACACCGGGGAGGACAAGCCGATCGACGTCGACGACATGTTGGCCAGCGCGCCGGGGCTGTCCGCTGAGATCGACGCGGCCCGGCAGCAGCTCGGCCAGCAGGCCATCGCCGACGCTGAGAGCTCCGGCGCGACGGGGCCCGTCACCTTCCCGGTGAACACGGGCTGGAGCGGCTACTACATCTCCGATTCCGAGAGCGAGAAGTACTTCTACGCGACCGGCGGGATGCAGTACAACGTCAATGGCACGGTCACCGCATATCCGCCGTCGACTCCCGGCGGAGAGTGGACCTACGAGATGAACACCGAGGTGAACACCCGGGATCGGTACAATTGGGATACTGGCAAGAGTGTGACGATCGGCCCTGTGACGGTCCACGACGAGCAGATGCAAGGTCTCCATCAGTCCGGACTGGCGCAGGAGTACAACATCGTGGGCCAGTCCTCACAGCAGACCACGACCGGCCCTTGAGAGAGGTACCGATGACCATGGGACGCAAGGCATTCCTCACCTCGGCGACACTCGGGCTGGCCGGGGTCGTCGCAGGATGCTCGCCGACGTTCGGGCCGGGCGGAGCCGGGGTGCGCACCGGGAGCGAGGACGGTCCGTCCGATGCCGACGCCGTGCTCGCGGAGGCACAGGTCGCCGATCTCCCGTCCGAGGCGGCCCCGGAGATGACGGAGCGTGCGGCGCCCGAGGGCTACGACTGGGCTCGGGAGGTCGCCTTCTCCGCGCCGACGGCCGAGGTGGACGCATGGCTCGAGGAGTCCTTCGGGTCGGCGGACGTCGCTCCCGCGGTGTTCACGCTGAACCCGGCGGTCGCCGAGGCGTTCGAGGTGGAGGACGTGCCCGAGACCTGGCGCTCGATGAAGACCTCCGTGGAGGGCACGCGGCTGGAGCTGATGCTGCTCATCGACGATGCCGACCCTGCTGCGGTCCGTCTCCACCTCCGTCGGCGACAGGACTGACTCGCCTCCCCCGCCCGGGATCGCGCCGGCCCACTGCTCGATGGAGCAGGCAGGGACGCATCGGAGGCGCTGGCGATCGAGGTCGGCAACTGCTGCGGAGGCCCTGGAGCTGGCCGAGCTCGCACCGACCCCCGGACGGTGTCGAGCCCCAGCTCCGCACGA
>JAAZLF010000441.1 GCA_012799425.1 Actinomycetales bacterium
CGGGGCGCCCTCGGCGACGGCATTGCTGAGCCGCTCGAGCAGGACGTCGGGCTTCTCCTCGGACTCGATCACGATCTCGCGAGGGGAGTGCTGGATGCCGATACGGATCTCCATGACCTGTCCTTCCCTCCGCCCGGAGGGCGGGGACGTTCGTTGCTGTGCCGCTGGGAAGTCTACGCGTCGGCGCAGGAGGAGGATCCGGTGTCCGCCCCCAGCACAACCCCGGCCACGCGGGGGTTCTCCAGCGGAGCGAAACCGGTCAGCCCGTGCACCATCGTGGTGGTCATCGTGTCCAGGAGCTCCTCGCGCTCCGCCTCGTCCGCCGCGCTGTGCAGCAGCTGCGCCGTGGTCTGGGCGACGGCGATGAACGCCCGTCCCAGGGCACGGGACTGCTCGGGGCCGATCCGCCGGGAGGCGGTCATCACTCCCGCCAGCTCGACGGCGAGCCGATCGAGCACTGCGACGACGCGCTCCTGGACGGCTTCCGAGATCATCTCGTGGCCGGTGAACAGACGCAGCGAGTTGTCCAGCGCCACGAACCGGTAGAAGCGGTGCAGCCCGCTGCGGACGCGGGAGGTGGTGTCGCCCTGATGCTCGCCGAGGGCGCGAACCTCGGCGAGCATCGACTCCGCGATGATGTCCAGCACTTCGACGTAGAGCGACTCCTTGGACTCGAAGTGCTGATACAGGACGGGCTTGGTGACACCGGCCGCAGCGGCGATGTCGTCCATCGAGGTGGACTGGAAGCCCTTCTCGGTGAACACGCGCGTGGCGAGCTCGAGCAGCTGGGTGCGCCGTTGCGCGCGCGGCATCCTGGCCGTGGGGGACGTGGTCATGGCGTCAGCCTCCGAATAGGACGGCAGCGGGAGGAGAGCACTGCGGGGCATCTTTCGGGGTTCCTCGTGATCCTGGACACTGTACCTTCGTCCCGGTGCCGCGTCGGCGAGCACGGCTGTCAGTCCGGTGAGGTGGAATGAGGGCATGCGACGCACGGGCACGATCACGGGTGAGGGGATCCGCCTGCTCGGACCCGATCTGGCGGTGCTCCCGCCCGTTCTCGACCGCAGCATCCTGGACCCGGAGCAGCAGCGCGCCCTGGAGATCTTCCTGGGCGGGGAAGACGCCCTCGTCCACGGCGGCCCGGGCAGCGGCCGCACCGCTCTGGCGCTGACAGCGGCCGAGCTCTCGGGCGACGGGACGCTGCTGCTGGCCCCGCGCCGCACGGCCGCCGGACGGCTCCGCGACGCCCTCGCCGTGCACGGCGGCGGGCAGGTGAGGGCGATGACTCCGCCCGCCCTGGGCCACGCGATCATCCGCGCCGATGCTCTGCACCGCGGTCTGGGCGAGCCGACCCTGGTCACCGGCGCCGAGCAGGACGCCCTGCTGGCCGAGCTGATCGGGCTGCGGGAGACCTGGCATCTGGACGTGGACCCCGGCGCGCGCTCCCTGCCCGGTTTCCGCACCGAGCTGCGTGACCTCATCACACGGGCCACCGAGCTCGGTCTCACCCCCGCGCAGCTCGACGCCCTGGGAAGAGAGCGGGGCCGACCCGCCTGGCGGGACGCCGCGGCCCTGCTGCGGGACTACCTCGGGGTGCTCGACCTCGAGGCCTCCGCGGCGCTCGACGCCGGGCCGCGGCTGGACTCCGGCGCCCTGGTGCGCCGCGCCGCACGGCTGCTTGCGGACCCGACGGTCCCGCCGCCGTTCCGCGCCGTCGTGGTCGACGACGCCCAGGACCTCACCGCCGCGGGGATCGACCTGGTCGCCGCCCTCGCCTCGGCCGGTGCGAAAGTGCTGGTGTGCACCTGTCCGGATGCTGCGGTGGACACCTTCCGAGGAGCCCTGCCCGATGCTGGCGATCGTCTGCGGGACGTGCTCGTGCGTCCGTTGCGCGAGATCGTGCTCGGCGGCGCGCACGCACAGCAGGAGGGCCTGACCGCTGCGGTCGACAGCCTGCGGGGGCGGCTGCCGCTGGCCGGTGCTCCGGCGCAGTCGCGGCGTCCGCGCGGCACGGAGCGTGCTGGTCTGGTCGCGCTGCGGGCCCAGGACCCGCTGGACGAAGCCCGGTTGATCGGCTCCGCGCTCAGGGACCTCCACCACCGCGAGGAGGTCCCGTACGACGAGATGGCGGTGGTGTGCCGCTCGGGCGCCGCCGTGGCAGACCTCGCCGATCTGCTCTCCCGCACCGGTCTGCCGGTGCGCGCTCCACGACGCCCCCAGCCGCTGCGCGAGGTCCCTGCGGTCGCGGACCTGATGACGATCCTCGAGATCGGTCTGGCCCCTGCAGGATCGCCGCTGGACCCCAGAGCGGCAGGGGAGCTGCTGCGCGGGCCCTTCGGCGATGCCGACACGCTTCGGCTGCGTCGCATCCGTCGGCTGCTGCTTACCGCGCACCGCACCGCGGAGCCGGACAGCGGGATCACCAGCGAGCAGCTGCTCGCCCGCGCCCTCGTCGACGCCGAGGTGCCGGGCCTCCCGGACCCCGAGGCCAGGGGTCGCGCCGCCGCCCCCGTGCATCGTGTGCGCGCGATGATCCGAGCGGTGCGCGAGCACAGGCACGACGATGCCCAGCAGGTGCTCTGGCACGCCTGGGACGCCTCCGGCCTCGCCGGCGGATGGCGCCGCGCCGCCCTCGGCGATGTGGGGGACGTCGACGGCGCACGCGCACGCCTGGCCTCCTCCCGGCTCGACGCCCTGCTCGAGCTGTTCGCCGCCGCCGAGCGGCTCACCGACCGCCGACCGGGCGCAGGAGCGGAGGACCTCGTCGAGCAGGTCCGGGGCCAGGCGGTGGTCGAGGACACCCTCGCCCCTGCCGCCGCCGCTCGCGGCAGCATCGCGGTGCTCACCCCCGCCCAGCTCGCCGGCGAGCACCGCGACACGGTCGTGCTCGCCCGGCTGCAGGAGGGCGCCTGGCCCGATCTGCGCCTGCGTTCGACCCTCTTCGGCGCCGCCGAGCTGTCGCTGTGGGCCGGGGCCCGGCGCGGCGCAGAGCACCCCGTCGAGCCCGAGGCGCTGCGCGCGCTGCAGCGCGACCAGGTCCTCGCCGATGAGCTGCGCCTGGCCGTCAGCGCTCTCGCCCGCTCGCGGCGCCGCGTGCTCGTCACCGCGGTCCAGGACGAGCAGAACGAGCCCTCCGCCCTCTTCGACGCGCTCGAGGCGCTGGTCACCGAACCGTGGATCGATGCGGAGGCGCTGCGGCGGGACCCCGGCCCGGCGCCCGACGCACGCCGCCTGGTCGCAGCCCTGCGTCGACGACTGCACGGGCAGGACCCGCAGGACGTGCACGATGCCGCCCTCGCCCTGACCGCGCTCCGCCGTGCCGGAGCCCCCGGCACTGACCCCGGGCGCTGGTACCACCAGGAGCCGAGCTCCACGGAGCCGCTCCATGAGGACGGCACCCCGATCCGCCTGTCCCCCTCGGCCCTCGAGCGGGCCGTGGACTGCCCGCAGTCATGGCTGATGGAGCGCGCCGGCGGCACCCGGTCCGGTGGCCCGGCCCAGCTGATCGGCACCGCTCTGCACCATCTCGCCCAGGTCCACCCCCGCGGGCCCGAGGCGGACACGGATCTGCTCGATGAGCTGCACACCCTGCTGCGCACCGTGCCCGGCACCGAGACCTGGTCCGGCAGGCGCCGGGTGCGCCGGGCCGAGGATGCCGCCCTCCTGCTCGCCCAGCACCTGCGCACCGCCGGGGAGCCGCTCGCGATCGAGGCGCCCTTCGAGGTGGAGCTGGGACGCGTCCGACTGCGCGGCAGCATCGACCGGATCGAGGGCGATGCGACCGGCCTGCGGGTCGTGGACCTCAAATCCGGACGTGCGGCGAAGACCGCCGCCAAGGCGGAGGAGGACCTGCAGCTGGCCGCCTATCAGGCCGCCGTGCGCGAAGGACCCCTCGCCGAGGAGCTCGGCGAGGATGCGCCCGAGCGGCTGAACGGCGCCCAGCTCGTCTACGTCGGCACCGGCGGGAAGAAGGCCGCTGTGCGCAGCCAGACCGCCCTGCCCCGCGCCGAGGACCCCGCATGGTTCGACGACCTCGTCCAGCGGGTCTCCCGCGACGTCTCCGGCGACCGGGTCACCGCGCGGATCAACGCCCACTGCACCCACTGCGCGGTGCGCAGCAGCTGCCCCCTGCAGCCCGAAGGAGACCAGCTGTGACCACCACCCAGTCCCTCGCCGGGCCCCGGCACTCCGCGGCGCGCCTCGCCGCTCTCCTCGAGCAGCCTCCGCCCACCGCCGAGCAGACCCGGGTCATCGAGGCGCCTCTTTCACCGATGCTGGTGGTCGCCGGAGCGGGCTCGGGCAAGACCGAGACCATGGCCTCGCGCGTGGTGTGGCTGATCGCCAACGGGATCGTCGAGCCGCGGCAGGTGCTCGGCCTGACCTTCACCCGCAAAGCCGCGCACGAGCTCGCCGAACGGATCTCCGCGCGCCTGGCCTCGCTCGCCGGGGCGCTGCGCGCGGAGGGACTGCCCCTGCCGCCCGGGCTCGAGCGGGGAGGTGACGACCTGGTGGGGCAGCGGCCCGTCGTCCACACCTACAACGGCTTCGCCCTCGACCTGGTGCGGGAGCACGCGCTCGCCGTCGGCATCGATCCTGAGCTGACCATGATGTCCACCTCCGCGTCCTGGCAGCTCGCCCACGAGATCATCGAGGGCTGGGACGACTCCCTGGACCTCGAGGCCTCCCCGGCGACCCTCACCGCGGCGCTGCTCTCGCTGACCTCCTCCCTCGCCGATCACCTGGTCGCACCCGCACAGCTGGCCGAGCACCTGCAGCAGATCCACGCCCACCTCTCCGGCATCCCGCTCCAGGTCGAGGGGCGGCGGCGCACCACGCCGAAGGCCGTCGCCTCCGTGCTCGGCGCCCTCGAGTCGCGCCTCTCGCTGATCCCGCTGCTGGAGCGGTTCTCCGAGATCCGCACCGAGGCCTCCGCCCTCGACTTCGCCGACCAGGTATCGCTCGCCTCCCGGGTGGCCGCTGGGGTGCCCGCTGCGGGGGCGCTGGCCCGCCGGATGCACAAGGTGGTCCTGCTCGACGAGTTCCAGGACACCTCCGTCGCGCAGCTGCAGATGCTCACCGACCTCTTCGGCCCGGGCCATGCCGCCTGCGCCGTCGGCGACCCGCAGCAGGCGATCTACGGCTGGCGCGGTGCCTCGGCCGCCTCCCTCGCGGGTTTCGCCGACGCCTTCGCGGCTCCGGGGCGACCGGTCCTGCAGTGCAGCCTGTCCACTTCGTGGCGCAACGACGACGCGGTGCTCGCCGTCGCGAACCGGCTCGCCGCGCCGCTGCGCCACGCCGATGCGGGCCTGACGATCCCTGAGCTGCGGGCCCGGCCCGGCGCCGGGGAGGGCGCCTGCGAGATCGTCGAGGCCTCCGACGAGCGTGCCGAGGCCCGGGAGATCGGCCGCTGGATCCTCGAGCGGCGTGCCGAAGCTCCCCAGGACGAGCCACCGGCGTCGGCCGCCGTGCTGGTGCGCGCCCGCCGCCAGATCCCCGCCCTGGTCGAGGGGCTCGAGGCGGAGGGGCTGCGTGCCGAGGTGGTGGGTCTGGGCGGGCTCCTGCACCGCCCCGAGGTCGCCGACGTGCGCGCGGTGCTGGAGTGCGCGCACGACCCGGGCCGCGGCGATGCGCTGATGCGCCTGCTGACCGGGCCCCGCTTCCGTCTCGGAGCCCGGGATCTCGCGGTGCTGGGCCGCTGGAGGGACCGGGTGGGCTCCCGGCTGCGCCGCCGGGAGGAGGCCCCCGGCGGCCAGGACGAGGCGGAGTCCGTCTCGCTGGTGGACGCGCTCGACGACCTCCCGCCCGCGGACTGGACCGATCCCTCCGGACGCTCGCTGTCCGCGACCGGACGTGACCGGCTGCTCCAGATCCAGCAGATCCTGCGCGAGATGCGACGCCTGCTCCCGCTCCCGCTGCCCGACCTCGTCACCGCTGCGACGCGCCTGCTCGATGTGGACCTCACCCTGCTGGAGTCCGAGCCCGGCTCGCGGGCCCTGGCCGACCTCGAGGCCTTCCGCGACCACGCCGCCTCCTTCGACCGCACCGCCCGCCGTGGCGGGCTCGGTGCCTACCTCGACCTGCTCGAGATCAGCGAGGACGAGGAGGCGGGGCTCGCCGTCACCGCCGCTCCCGAGACCGCGCACGACCCGGCCGCGGTCACCATCGTCACCATGCACTCGGCCAAGGGACTGGAGTGGGATCTGGTCGCGGTCGCCGGACTGACGGAGGGGACCGTCCCCTCCTACGACCTGCGGCGGGCGAAGACCGACGAGGCGGGCCGGGCGCGGGTGCCCGGCGACGGGTGGCTCGGCAAGCTCGCCTCCGCCGCCGTGCCCACCGCGCTGCGCGGGGACGCCGACACCCTCCCGGAGCTCGCCTGGGCCGAGGCGGACACCCAGGTCGACGCCGAGGGGCTGATCGAGGACTTCCGTTTCGCGCAGGGGGAGGAGTCGCTGCGGGAGGACCGCAGGCTGATGTACGTCGCCGTGACCCGGGCTCGGCGCCGCCTGCTGCTGACCTCGGCCGCCTGGCGCGAGGGTCTGAGCACGGCGCGGCCCCGTTCGCGGTACCTCACCGAGGTCGGGGATCTGGTTCCCGAGCGCTTCCGCACCGTCCAGGAGGTCCCCGAGCGCAACCCGCTGGAGAGCGAGCGGCCTGCGGCCTCGTGGCCCCCGGCCCCCGGGGAGCAGGAGCGGAGCCGTGCCCGTGCCGCCGCGCTCCTCGTCGATGCCGCGCAGCAGGAGGAGCAGGAGCCTGCCGACCCCGAGCTCGCCGAGCTGGTACGGCGAGCCGTCGCGGATCTCGA
>JAAZLF010000442.1 GCA_012799425.1 Actinomycetales bacterium
CGCGCTATCTGCTGCCCTTCCTGGTGACGCGCCAGATCGTCACGGGGGCCGGGGGAGTGGTGCGCCCCGCCCCCGCCGACGGCGCCCCCGAGCAGGAGGCCGGCCCGGCGCAGTTCGTCTTCTCCCGCCGCAGCGACCACATGTGGGAGGCGGTCTCCTCGGCCACCACCCGCACCCGACCGATCATCAACACCCGCGATGAGCCCCACGGAGATCCCAGCCGCTACCGCCGCCTGCACGTCATCGTCGGCGACTCCACCATGAGCGAGGTCTCCACCCACCTCCGCTTCGCGACCACCGATCTGGTGCTGCGCGCGATCGAGGGCGGGCGGGCCCTGCCCGAGCTCACGCTCCACGACGACATCGCGGCGATCCGCTCCGTCGCCCGCGATCTCAGCGGCACCGCGCCGATCCCCACCGCCGCAGGCGGCACCACCACGGCGATCGAGATCCAGCAGCGCTGGCTCGACCACGTCACGCCGCTGGCCGACGACTCCGAGCATGACGTGCTCGAGACCTGGCAGAGAAGCCTCGACGCCGTCCGCACCGGAGACCGCACCTGGGCCGCGCAGCATCTGGACTGGGCGATCAAGGAGCGACTGTTCGAGCAGGTCACGGCACGGCGCGGGATCGACCTCGCCGATCCGGCGATCGAACGGCTGGACCTGGCTTACCACGACATCGATCCCGCGCACGGGGTCTTCCACGCGCTGCAGCGCCGGGGGCTGGCCCCCGCCTCCCTGACCGAGGAGCAGATCGAGACGGCACGGACCACCGCCCCGATGACCACGCGTGCGCATCTGCGCGGGCAGGTGGTCGCCGCAGCGCAGGAGAACGGGGTGGATCACGTCGTGGACTGGACCACGATGCGCCTGACCCGGCCCGGCGCCCGGCCGGTGCAGGTCCTCGATCCCTTCGCGACCGAGCTGCCCGCGGTCGAGGAGCTGCTCGAGGAGATCCGCGCCCAGGGCAGCGGTGCGATCAGCGATCCGGCTCCCTTCGCCTGAGCGCTCGCGCACACCTCAGCGTCCTCGCACCTTGGTGCCCGTACCCTGGTGCCTGCCCCGGATCTCGGGGCCGCCGATCCGAAAGGTCCTGACTTGATCCGCCGCCGCACGCTGCTGACCACCGCCCTCACCGCGACCGCCGCCATCGGCCTCGCCGCCTGCACCGACGAGGGCAGCGATCCGGAAGCCACCGGCGGTCCCTCCGACAGCGGCAGCGATGCCCTGGCCGGCGTCACCGTCAGCGATGACCTGGGCGAGGAGCCCACCGTCGAGTTCAGCGCCCCGCTGGAGATCACCTCCGCCGACGCGAAGATCGTCACCCCCGGCGATGGCGACCTCATCGCGGAGGGGGACTCCGTCGTCTGGCGGAGCCTCTACATCGACGCGACCAGCGGTGAGACGCTGCAGTCGTGGTGGCAGGGCGCGCCTGCGAGCGGCGTGCAGGTGACGGCCGAGGGCGTGGGCGAGGTCGCGTTCTCCTTCCTGACCACGGTGCCCGTGGGCTCCCGCTTCGTGATGACCGGCTGGCAGCAGGACAGCAACGGCCAGGCCCGCTCGCTGCTGCAGGTCGCCGACGTCGATCGCGTCATCACCGCCACGCGTGCCGAGGGCGAGCCCGGTGATCCCTCGGGCACCTTCCCCGCAGTGACCCTCGCCGAGGACGGCGCCCCATCGCTCGACGCCGCACCCGAGGGCGAACCGCCCTCGACGACCACCCGCGAGGAGCTCATCGTCGGCTCGGGCGACGACACCCGCGCCGGCGACTACCTCACGATGCACTACACCGGCTGGAAGTGGTCCGACGGCGAGCAGTTCGACTCGTCGTGGGAGCGCGGTGCCCCCTTCTCCTTCGTCCAGGGCTCGGGCGGCGTCATCCAGGGCTGGGACGAGCACCTGCTCGATCTGCCGGTGGGCAGCCAGGTCATGCTCGTGATCCCCCCGGAAGAGGCCTATGGCGACCAGGGCGAGCTCGCGGGGGAGACGCTGGTCTTCGTCATCGACATCCTCGACGCCGCGCATACCCACGACTGATCCCAGACCGTCCTGATCATCCACCACCACAGGAGGACCGCATGACCGATCGCACCAAGCCCGAGGTCGACTTCCCCGAGGGCCCCGCCCCCACCGAGCTGCTCAGCACCGATGAGGTCGTCGGCGACGGCGACGAGGCCGGCCGCGGCGACGTCGTCGACGTGCACTACGTGGGCGTCTCCCACTCCACCGGCGAGCAGTTCGACGCCTCCTGGGACCGCGGCGAGCCGCTGCGCTTCCAGCTCGGCGTCGGCCAGGTCATCTCCGGCTGGGACGAAGGCGTGCAGGGGATGAAGGTCGGCGGCCGGCGCCGTCTGGAGATCCCCGCCCACCTGGCCTACGGCGACCACGGCGCCCCGCCGGTCATCGCCCCGGGCGAGTCCCTCATCTTCGTCTGCGACCTGGTGGCGGTGCACAAGCGCTGAGCAGCACCGCCGAGGGCGCGGCGGGGGAGCACGCAGGAGGGCAGGAGCCCCTCTTCGCGGCCCCC
>JAAZLF010000044.1 GCA_012799425.1 Actinomycetales bacterium
ATCTCCACGCGGCTGGTCTCGGAGCGTCGGCGCACGATCTCGAGGATTGCGGCATCCGTCGCCGAGGCGCGGCGCCCACCGGTGCTCGGCATCGCGGCCTCCTCTCCGTGCGGCCCGCGGGAAGGTGCCCGCTTCGTCCGTTCTCGTCTGGCGGTCAGTGTGGCACCCGGCGGCGGGATTCCCGCGCTGACCGTGGCCGTGATCATTTCGTTGCCTCCCGGGCCGGCCCCGAGTCCTTGACGAAGCGTGATCTGTGTCTCCACAATACCCTTACTTCATTAACCAAATGAAGAAAGCTCGGATGAGCGATCGACCCCACGCGCCGATGCGTGACAAGGAGAGAGCAACGATGCACCTCAGTCGTCGAGACCTGTACAAGCTGACCGCGCTCGGCGCGGCGCCCCTGGCCCTGGCCGCGTGCGGCAGCGCCTCCAACCTCGAGAACGGTGGCGGGGGAGGGGACGGCGAGAAGCCGATCCTCACCGTGAACGCCACCGCCGGGCAGCTCACCAAGAACTTCAACCCGCACTCGCCCTCGGTGGTGCACATGATCCAGGGCCTGCTGTACGAGACCCTGTTCTACTTCAACCCCCTCGAGGCCATCGATCAGGAGCCCGTGCCGCTGCTGGGCGAGTCCTTCGCATGGAACGAAGACGGCACCGTCCTGACCGTCACCATCCGCGAGGGCGTCGTCTGGACCGATGACACTCCCTTCACTGCCCACGACGTCGCCTTCACCTTCAACAAGATCTCTGACACCGAGGCGCTCAACGCCGGCGGCTCCGCCCCGTCGGCCGAGGCGCTGGACGACACGACGGTCGAGATCATCTACGCGGAGCCCTCGTTCACCGAGGGACCCAACGCCCTCTCGCGCACCTGGATCATCCCCGAGCACCTCTTCGCGGACGTCGAGGACCTGGCCACCGACGCGAACGAGGAGCCGGTGGGCACCGGACCCTTCCGCTTCGAGGACTTCACCCCGGAGTCCTACCTGCTGCTGGCGAACGAGAAGTACTGGGAGGAGGGCAAGCCCGCGATCGGTGGGGTGCGCGTGATGACCACCGCCGGTAACCAGTCCGCGACCGACCTGTGGCTGACCGGCGAGATCGACTACATGTCCGCTGCGATCCCCAACATGGAGGAGCACGTCGCGAACAACCCCGACCTCGCTTTCACCAACACCGGCATCTCCCAGATGGCGCTGATGGCCTCCTCCAACCCCGAGCTCGGCAGCGAAGGACCGCAGACCGACGTCGCCGTGCGCAAGGCCCTCTACTACGGGATGGATCGTGAGCAGCTGTCCAAGCTCGCCTTCTTCGACCTCGGCGCGGAGATCTCGCCCTCCTTCGCCCTGCCCGAGCGGGACGCCGACTTCATCGACCCCTCGCTCGAGATAGCGCCCTGGAACGCCCAGCCCGACGAGGCCACGAAGATCCTCGAGGATGCCGGCTACGAGCTCGGGGACGACGGCGTCTACGCCAAGGACGACGTGCGCGTATCGATGACGATCTCCTGTCCCACCGGCTGGTCCGACTACGTCACCGCGCTGGACACCCTCGCCGAGCAGTACAAGCAGATCGGCATCGAGCTGATCCCCCAGCAGGTCTCGGTCAACGAGTGGAACGACGCCAAGGCCACCGGGACGTTCCAGCTGGTCATCGACGCCGTCGGCCAGGGCCCGGCGCCGGACCCGTACTACCCGTACCGCAACCAGTTCTCCACCGACAACACCGTCCCCGTGGGGGAGAACGGCAACCCGTACGAGAACGTCACCCGCTTCTCGGACCCCGACGTCGACGCGGCGCTGCTCGCCGCCTCGGCCACCGACGACCCCGAGGTGAAGAAGGAGCAGTACTTCATCATCCAGCAGCGGCTGTTCGAGGTGATGCCCGCGATCCCCGTACTGATCGGCTCGAGCCTGACGCAGTACAACACCTCGAAGGTCACCGGCTGGCCCACCGAGGACGACCTCTACGCCTATCCCATGTCCTGGGCCTCGCCCGACAGCGCCATGGTCCTCAAGGCCGTCGTCCCCGCGACCTGACCCGCACCCTGCGCTCCGCCCCTCCGCCCCGCGGCGGGCCGGAGCGAGGGATGCGCGCCTG
>JAAZLF010000443.1 GCA_012799425.1 Actinomycetales bacterium
CAGTTCGGCGGAGGATTGAAGCGATATGCCATCGGGTAGCACCTTCCGGGGCGAAGTTCGTGGGCGGGGACCCCCCATGGACCCCGACACTGTCTCGACCCGTATCGTAGAGCACGAGCACACGCCGGGGCATACGCCCTCGCCGCGCGCCACCGTCTTCCGTGGCACGATCCGCTCGTCCCGATCCCTTCATCCAGGAGTCCGTATGTCCGACGCCATCACCGAGCCGCGCAGTGTCCTGATCACCGGAGGGAACCGAGGCATCGGCCGCTCGATCGCCGAGGAGTTCCTCCGTCGCGGCGACAAGGTGGCCGTCACCAGCCGTTCCGGCGAGGGCGGCCCCGAGGGCGCCCTGACCGTCGCCGCCGATGTCACCGACGGCGAGAGCCTCGATGCCGCGATCAAGACGGTCGAAGAGGCCCACGGGCCGATCGAGGTGCTGGTGGCCAACGCCGGCATCACCGACGATCAGCTCCTGCTGCGCATGGGGGATGACTCCTTCGAGAAGGTGCTGGACACGAACCTCACCGGCTCGTTCCGCACCGTCAAGCGGGTCATCAAGTCGATGATGCGCAAGAAGAAGGGGCGGATCGTCCTGATCAGCTCCGTGGTGGGCCTGTACGGCTCACCCGGGCAGGTCAACTACGCCGCCTCGAAGTCCGGACTGATCGGTATCGCCCGCGCTCTCACCCGCGAGCTCGGCTCGCGCGGCATCACCGCGAACGTGGTCGCCCCCGGATACATCGACACCGAGATGACCCAGTCCCTCTCCGAAGAGCTCCAGGCCTCGTACCGTAAGGCGATCCCCGCCGGCCGCTTCGCGGATCCCGTCGAGGTCGCCAAGGCTGTCACGTTCCTGGCCAGCGACGACGCCGCCTACATCTCCGGCGCCGTCATCCCGGTCGACGGCGGCCTCGGCATGGGACACTGAATCCATACTTCTCTCGACGATCTCCGAAGGCGTGAACGCACCTCCATGTCATCCTCCGACCCTGACAGTCGCCTGCTGCTCCTGATGCGCCACGGGAAGGCGGAGAGCGGATCCGGCCAGCCGGACCACGAACGCGCCCTGGCGGAGAAGGGCCTCACGCAGGCGCAGCTGGTGGGGGAGTACCTCACAGCTCAGAACGTGCAGGTCTCCCAGGTGCTCGTCTCGGACGCGCAGCGCACCACGCAGACCTGGGAGGCCGTGGCCTCCGCCATGCCGGGATTCGACGGCGAGGTCTCGTTCCACGAAGAGATCTACACCGGCGGGGCCGCCGATCTCCTCGCTCTGCTGCACGGCGTCGACAGGCACCTGCCCGTGGTGCTGGTCGTCGGCCACGAGCCGACGATCTCCACGCTCGCCTCGGCGCTCGCAGGGGAGGACTCCGACGCCGGGTCGATCGCGCAGGCCCGGATCGGCATGCCCACCGGCAGCGTGGCCGTGCTCTCCGGAGCCCTCGGCAGCTGGGAGGAGCTGAAGGAGGAGTCGCTGACACTCCACACCATCGTGCGCCCCTGAGCAGCGCAGCGACCCAGGGTCAGCGGACCGGCGCGCCCCGCTCGGCGGCCGCCTCGAGGTGCGGCCAGGCATCCCAGAGCGACTCGCCGTCCACGATCACGTCGGCGACCTCGCGCAGTGCGGGCTTGGCGCGGAAGGCGATCCCCGTCCCGGCGGCGACCAGCATCTCGCGGTCGTTCGCCCCGTCACCCATTGCGACGGTCCGCTCCCGCGGCACGCCGTGCCGGGCGGCGAACTCCTCGAGGGCTTCGCGCTTGGCGACACCGTCGATGATCGGTCCGTGCACACGACCTGTGAAGCGCCCGTCGACGATCTCGAAGCGGTTCGCGCGCACATGATCGATGCCGGCCTCCGCGGCGAGCTCATCGATCACCTCGTGGAAACCACCGGAGACCAGGGCCGTCACCCAGCCGGCCGCTTTCGCGGCACGCACGAGATCCAGCGCTCCGGGCGTCGGCACCAGCACGCCGCGCACGGCGGCGAGCACTGACTCGTCGAGTCCCTCGAGCAGTGCCACCCGTGCACGCAGCGACTGGGAGAAGTCGAGCTCTCCGCGCATCGCCGCGGTGGTGATCTCCTCGACCTGGTCACGCACCCCCGCGTGCTCGGCGACGAGCTCGATGACCTCCTGGGTCAGGAACGTGGAATCGACATCGGAGACGAGCAGACCGGTCACGGGGTGATCACCGTTCCCTTGCCCAGCACCGTGATGCCGGATTCCGTGACGACCCAGCCGCGAGCACGGTCCTTCTCCGGATCCAGGCCGATCTGGGTCCGCGGCGGCACCACCACGCCCTTGTCGATGATGGCGCGGTGGATCTGGCAGTGGCGGCCCACGGTGACGTCGTCCATCAGCACCGAGTCGGAGACGCTGGACTACGAGTTCACGCGCACCCCGGGCGAGAGGACGGAGCTGGAGACCTGTGCGCCGGAGATCACCACGCCGGGGGAGATCACCGAGTCCACTGCGGAGCCCACACGGCCCGGACCGGCGTGCACGAACTTCGCCGGCGGCGTGTTGCGGTGCCCGGTGAAGGTCGGCCATTCGTCGTTGTACAGGTTGAAGACGGGATGGATCGAGATCAGATCCATGTGCGCCTCGTAGAAGGCGTCCAGCGTGCCCACGTCCCGCCAGTAGTCGCGGTCGCGGTCGGTGGAGCCGGGCACGTCGTTGTGGATGAAGTCGTAGACGGCCGCATCACCCTCCGCCACGAAAGAGGGCACGATGTCCCCGCCCATGTCGTGCTTGGAGGAGTCGTCCTCTGCATCCCGCGTGACCGCCTCGACCAGTGCATCGGCGGTGAAGATGTAGTTGCCCATCGAGGCGAGGATCGAGTCGGGGTCGTCGGCCAGACCTTCTGTCCGGCTCGGCTTCTCGACGAAGGCCTTGATCGTGGTCGGCTCGGCGGCGTCGGTCTCGATCACCCCGAACTGGTCCGAGAGCTCGATCGGCTGGCGGATCGCCGCGACCGTGCAGGACTTGCCCGAGGCGATATGGGCGTCGAGCATCTGGGAGAAGTCCATGCGGTAGATGTTGTCGGCGCCGACGACCACCACGTACTCGGGCTTCTCGTCGTGGATGAGGTTCAGCGACTGCGCGATCGCATCGGCCGAGCCGCGGAACCAGTGCTTGCCCATGCGCTGCTGCGCCGGGACCGGGGCGACGTAGTTGCCCAGCAGCGAGCTCATGCGCCAGGTCTGGGCGATGTGCTTGTCCAACGAGTGCGACTTGTACTGCGTCAGCACCACCACTCGCAGGTAGCCGGAGTTGACGATGTTCGACAGGGCGAAATCGATCAGGCGGTAGATACCGCCGAACGGGACCGCGGGCTTAGCCCGGTCGAGGGTCAGGGGCATCAGCCGCTTTCCCTCACCGCCGGCGAGAACGATGGCGAGGACCTTTTTGGACGACATGATGCGAGGATAGTCCAGACGTGGCACCCATCACGCGGCGTGCGGCCATTCGGACCCGGCGGCCTCGACAGAGGTTCGCACGCGCCCCGCCCAGGACGAGAAGGAACCGGATATGCGTGTTGATCTGCTGACCAGGGAGTACCCGCCGGAGATCTACGGCGGCGCGGGAGTGCATGTCGCGGAGCTCACCAAGGTGCTCCGGCCCCACATCGACGTGCGGGTGCGGGCCTTCGGCGCCGAGCGGGACGAGGAGGGGACCCACTCGTACTCCACCCCGGTCGAACTCGCGGGAGCCAACGCCTCCCTGAGCACTCTGGGCACGGACCTGCTCATGGCGGCGGACTGCGCCGGAGCGGACCTCATCCACTCCCCCACCTGGTACACGAACTTCGCCGGCCACATCGGCTCGCTCCTGCACGGCGCACCGCACGTGCTCTCGGCCCATTCGCTCGAACCGCTGCGGCCGTGGAAGGCCGAGCAGCTCGGCGGCGGCTACGCGGTGAGCTCCTTCGCAGAGCGCACCGCCTACGAGGGCGCGGCCGGAGTCATCGCCGTCTCGGCGGGGATGCGCGAGGACATCCTGCGCGCCTACCCCACGGTCGATCCCGCGAAGGTCCACGTGGTCCACAACGGCATCGACATCGACGCCTGGTCCCCGAACCCCGAGACCTCCGCGCTGACCTCCCGGGGCATCGACCCGGAGGCGCCCACGATCGTGTTCGTCGGCCGCATCACCCGCCAGAAGGGCCTGCCGTACTTCCTGCGCGCGGTGCGCGAGCTGCCGGCCGAGCACCAGGTGGTGCTGTGCGCCGGCGCCCCGGACACCCCCGAGATCGCTCAGGAGGTGGACTCGCTGGTGGCCGAGCTGTCGAGCACCCGCGGCAATGTCCATCTGATCACCGAGATGCTGCCCCGGCACGAGCTCACCCAGATCCTCACCCACGCCACCGCCTTCGCCTGCCCGAGCATCTACGAGCCGCTGGGCATCGTGAACCTCGAGGCGATGGCGTGCGGCACGCCCGTGGTCGCCTCCGCCACCGGCGGCATCCCGGAGGTCGTGGCAGACGGCGAGACCGGGTACCTGGTGCCCCTCGAGCAGGTCAACGACGGCACCGGCACCCCCGTCGACCCCGAGAAGTTCATCGCGGACACGCGCGATGCGCTGGTGCGCATGGTCTCCGATCCGCTGCGGGCCGAGCAGATGGGCGAGGCCTCCCGCCGTCGGGCCGCCGATCACTTCGCGTGGACGTCGATCGCCGAGCGCACCCTCGACGTCTACCGGAGGGTGCTCGCGCGCTCCGCCTGAGGTCCCCCGGGCTCACCCGGTCTCGGCGGCGACGATCGCATCGACCGCCTCGACGAGAGCTCCGCGCGCGGCGTCGTGCAGCTCATCGAGCAGGCCTCGTCGGGCGAGCGCCTCCGCCAGGTGCACGGTGTGACCATGGCCTTCCTCGATCTCGCCGCGGGTCAGCAGCAGGGTCCGTGCTGCCAGCACAAGCAGGTGCGCGGAGGAGGCTTCGAGATGGCGCGGCAGCGCGGTCGAGATCCAGCTGGGCGGGATGCGCGCCGGCTCGACCGGCTCGTCGGGCACCAGATCCAGCTCGACCGAGCCCTCCGCCGCCCGGCGCAGCGCGTGCAGCAGCTCTTCCCGCGCGCCCCCGGAGCCGGCCGACGGCGCAACATGCGCCCCGATCGGCGCCGGCACCCGGGTCCAGGCCACGGCCGTGACCGCGCGATCCTCGCTCGTCAGCGCCGCGGTGAGCGGGATCAGCGTGTGATCGGCGATCCCGGCTGCGGTGACCACGATCGCCTGCTCCGCTTCGAGCGCCGGTCCGATCGCGGCCGGGGGGCCCACGAGCCCCGCCAGACGCCCTGGAGCCGGCAGCACCAGGCGCAGCTGCGCCAGGGGCAGCCGGCGCAGCCCGGTCATCCAGCTGAACAGGTCCTCGCCCTCCCCGCTGGCCCCGGAGCGGCCCACCCCGTAGCTCATCTGCGAGGCGTCGTCCGGGCCGAGGTCACCGCGCAGGTAGGCGGCGGTCCACAGCATCAGCACCGCTGCGCGGGGCAGCGCGACCAGATCACGGCCCGCAGCTGCCTCGGTCATGGGAGGTCTCCGTCGGTCGAGACGAACTCCGCTCGCCGAGCGGCAGTATCGACCGATGCCAGCCTCACCGTGACCACGTCCCCGACGGTCGCGTCCATCGGCACCCATGCCGTGACCGGAGGGTCGGTCAGCTGCACCTCCACCCGCGTAGGCGCGCCGCCGTTGCCGTCCGTGGTGGCGCTCGCCTCCCGGCGCTCGATCACCGCGGCCTCGAAGGTCTCGCCCTCCCACGCCGCGAGCGCAGCGGTCTCCACCAGCTCGACGGCCGCGCGCTCGAGGTTCCCGGCCCTCGCCCCGGTCGAGCGCATCGCCTCGGGGATCTCGGCGAGGGCGGCGAGCAGCTCGGGCGCCGGGCGCCGGTCGCGCACATGGTCGTGGCAGATCATCAGCACGAAGCGATCCACCAGCCGGCGCAGCGGCGCGGTGGTGTGCGCGTAGGGGGCGGCGATCGCGGCCTGGGCCGGGTCCTCAGGTGCTTCCTCGGCCGTGGTGAACGCCGCGTAGGAGGCGCCGCGGAACAGGGAGGTGGCGAGGTTCAGCAGCGCAAGGTGAGCCGGGTCGCGCCAGTCCAGGGAGCGGAGGAAGGCGCCGTAGCTCTGTTCCTCCTTCCACGGCACCCCGAGCACCTGGCTCTGCCGACGGAACCGCTCGACGGCCTGCTGCTCCGCGGACGGCATGGTGCGGAGGATCCCTGCGCCGTGCTCGAGCATCAGCGAGGCCGCAGCCATCCCGGTCATCAGGGAGATCTGCGCATTGGCGTCCTCGATCGGGTTCGGGCGCCGCCAGCGCAGCCGCACCAGATCACCTTCTGCCTCGATCTCCTGCTCGGGCACGTTGAGGCTCGCGCCGCCGCGCTCCGCCTCGAGCTCGGTGCGCAGCGCCCCGACCTCCTGGAGCAGCAGCATCATCGGATGCCCCTGCCCGCGATCGAGATCCTCCTGCACCTGGTCGTAGGCGAGCTTCTCGACCGAGCGGACCAGCGCGCGCTCGAGGTGGAGGGTCTGCACCTCGCCGGCGGCGTCCAGGTCGAGCGTCCACACGAAGGCAGGGGTGGTCTGGCCCGGCAGCAGGGAGGCGGCGCCTTCGGACAGCACCTGCGGATGCAGCGGGATCCGACGATCCGGCAGGTAGAGCGTCTCACCGCGGCGCCGGGCCTCACGGTCGATCGGGCCGCCAAGCTCGACGAACCAGGGCACATCAGCGATCGCGTACCGCACCCGGTACCCGGCACCGGTCCGCTCCAGATGCATCGCCTGGTCGAGATCCGTCGAGCTCTCCGGATCCAGGGTCACGAACGGGACCTCGGTGCGATCGGTCTGCTCCGTGGCGGAGAAGCTGCGAGCCGCGGCCTTCTCGGCGGCCTCGAGCACCTCGGGCGGGAAGTCCCACGGGATGTCGCCCTCATGATCGGCGAGGAGGGCGTCGATGCCCTCTCGGATCACCTCGGCCGCGACAGAGCCTCGCGGTGCGTGCAGGGAGACGGGCCGATGGGTCACGGGACCTCCTGGAACGGCGGTGCTGGTCCGGTCAGTCTATGGGCGGCACCACGGCCCGTCGGGGCGGAACGAGGTGTCGGAACCGATAGGCTCGGGGCATGTCCGATTTCGCAGCCTCGCTCACCGATGTCACCGTTCGCCGCAGCGGGACCGCGATCCTCGATGACGTGTCCCTCGAGATCGGGGAGGGGGAGCGCTGGGCGGTCCTCGGCCCCAACGGTGCGGGCAAATCGACGCTCGTGCGCCTGCTCTCCGCACGGATGCACCCCACTGCCGGCGCCGTCGAGATCCTCGGTGAGCAGCTCGGCAAGGTCGACATCTTCGAGCTGCGCCCGCTGATCGGCCTGGCCAGCCAGGAGCTCGCCGAGACCATCC